>NZ_LYSQ01000021.1:0-112543 GCF_001728955.1 Aeromonas sp. DNP9
GGGCTTGCTCTCTTAATCGGTCTATCAGCGCGTACGTGTGAACTCGTCCGTCATCAAGAGAGCCGTAGCCTTTTTTAGAATGTCCTTTTCACGTTCGAGCCGGTTGATACGGGCTTCCAGCTCCTGAATTTTCTGCTGCTCTGGAGTCAGTGCTTTGCTGATTGGGGTTGTGCCAGTTCGTTCGGATTGCAGCTGCTGAACCCAGCGACGGAGCACTGTTTCACCGACATCCAGTGAACGGCTGGCTTCAGGGACAGAATATCCTTGGTCGAGCACCAGGGATGCAGCTTCGAGTTTGAATTCGGCAGTAAATGAGCGACGTAATCTTGTCATTGAACACCTCAGGTCATGGTGGCGACTGTACCACCTAAAATGGTGTCCGGGATGATTAGACCACTACACTTGGCCTGGTTATAATCAAAAGCCGTCACCTTGGCCACACGTCGGGTCATGACTGTGCCCGGTTGACCAAAGTAGGTGATGAAAGCTCCATCGTAGGAGGCAAACATATCCAGCAAACTATCGTTGTGGCTTCGCAGCAATCTTGGATCACGTTCGGTCAAAAGACGGTGGCAAGCAGCAGTAGTTCCTATCCCATCTATTCCAGTGCGCCAATTCATGTTGCCAGGCTGGCCCGTGTGATAGGCGTAGAAAAACTGCGAATCATAGGCGTATATCATTGTACAACCGCTCAATGCCCCCGAGGTCAGTACCACTGGCTGGCCTTCCACCAGATTACCAAGTGGGATACGAATGCCAACCGTACCAGCTGTACCATTGAGTTCGTTGATCAAACTGACCTGTTCTCCCAATAACTTCTTACCCCAATAGCGACCAATCTGCTGCCCGCCTTCAAGAGACGTTGCCTCAGCACCTGTCGCAGTGAGGATCTTCTCGCTAAAGCTAGCATCATCAATGTGGTAGGCACGAGGTACGTCCAGCTGCATTTCAATGTCAATCCGACAGGCATCAAACGCAAGATAAATTGGGCTAGTTCGCTCACCGACCAGCAGGCCATGTTTGGCTAATGGCGTGATATAGCCTCTGGCTAGCCGCTGAGTATCCTTGTTCGGCTTGATCAGTTTACGCTCTGACTCTGGTTGTGCCACTGCACTCGCAAAACCGTTGCCGGGCTAAACCACCACTGAACTGCCTGCAAAGATCGCAGGCGATAAAGACTGACTAGACAACAGCTCGCGATTATTGGTAGCAGCCTGTATAGGAATAACAGATGCTTGGAACGGTACCGGTCAAACGATGTGTGAGTCTCGCGGATCGTTAGGTTTGGCGACTGATTTGGGTTGAACTGGTGTCTGCCCGGCACATCCTGCCCCTGAACCAGCACCGCCCCCCGAATTCATCTTGATAGTAGGGCCAACCAGGGTGACGCCACCACCATCCACCTTGATAAAGCAGCCGCCCACCTTGACGGTAATTTCAGATCCCGCCTCCAGCACCACCTTGGCGCCGGCCTTGATGTGGACTTCCTGCCCGGCCTGGGTGAGCCAACTTTGTCCCAGTTTTTGGTGCAGGGAAGCATCGACCGTAAGCGAATAGTACGCCTTGATCTGGTCGCGCTTCTCGCCCTCCACCGTCAGGTGGTCGTTGGCCTTGATGCGGGTCACCCGCTCATTGTCGATGTCGGTGTGCTGGTCATGTTTGATATGCCAGGCAGCATCGTTCTGGATAAGTACGTTCAGGTCTTTCTGACCGTGGAGGTAAATCTCTTCCTGCCCCGCCTGGTCTTCAAAACGCAGTTCGTTGAAGCCCTCGCCCTTGTGGGTCTCGGTGCGCAGCACGGTGCGGGTCTTGTTGGCAGGCAGCTCATAAGGTGGCCGGTTGGTGGCGTGGAAGGTGCGACCGGTCACAATAGGCTGGTCGGGGTCACCCTCCAGAAACGAGACAATGACCTCGTGGCCAATGCGCGGGATGGCCATCATGCCGTATTGACCGCCGGCCCAGCCCTGACTCACCCGCACCCAGCAGGAGCTCTGGTCGTTGGAGCTGCCATACCTGTCCCACGGGAATTGCAGTTTCACCCGGCCATGTTCGTCGCAGTAAATCTCCTCCCCCTCGGGGCCGACCACTATCGCGATTTGCGGGCCGTCCACCATCGGCTTGTGAGGTGCCTCTGGGCTGCCGATGCGGGCACGCCAGGTGGTGCTCGCCTTCACTACGCCAAATTCGTTGTGGTAGACGGTCTGGCCGCTGCCCCCTTCCTCTTCCAGTGCCTGCGGCTGCTCACCAGTGTGGCGGATATGGACGATTTGCCAGTCGGTGTTGAGGCTGGTGTTGGGGTGTTCGGTGAGCGAGAAGAACTGTCCCGGCAGCAGAGCTGCACTGTTGGACTTGCCACTGCCCGCCACCGCGTCATTGCGCAGCGCATCGAGCCGGTGCTGAGCAAACGCCTTGCCGCTGCCGTCCTCTTTGTAGCGGCCTGGATCGTCAAAATGCTGGTAAGTATCGCGCTGGTGCTCGAGCTCTACCCCTTGCTTTTTGTGGGAGAGGCCATAGGCCGGGGTCTTGAAGCTGTAATCTTTCAGCTCCACATCCGAGGGGCGCACCGATTCGCGGTAGTGGAACTGGCGCACATAGGCACCTTGTTCCAGCGAGCGGTTACCGAGGTTGAAGAACAGCTCGGGGCCTTGGGTCAATGCCGCCGCATCGTCGGCAAAGACGATACGGTGCTTGCCTGCTTCAAACTCGTGGAAGTAGAACAAGCCCTCTTCGGCTGCGAGGCGGTTGAGGAAATCGAGGTCGGTCTCACGATACTGGACGCAGTATTCGCGCTGGGCATGTTCATTCTTCAGCGCAAAGGCGTAGTCGGTAACGCCGTGCTCTTGCAGCAGAATGCTGAGGATTTCGTCAGGCTTCTGGGCCTGAAAGATGCGGGAGTTTTGGCGTAAACCAAGTCGCCACAAGGCGGGTTTCACCTCCATGCTGTAACTGGTACGGCGAAAGCCGCTGTCCCCTTGCGCAAACTCGCTCACTACGCCGCAGACACGGCGTTGCAGCTCGCCGTTGTACCACACCATCAATTCACAGGGCTGGTCCAGCACGGCGCCAAAGTCGATGTCCGGCTGCTGGCTGGCAACCTCTAGGTGAAGGTTAAAGGGGCGGTTCAGGCCCTCATCCAACTTGAAGCTCGCCACCGCAAAGGTACTGTCAGCCAGTGCGCCAACCTTGACGGTGAATTGTAATCCTGTGCTCTGAGCCATGACCTTGTTCCTTATCCTGCCTGTCCACTGCCCGAACCAATCACCACGCCACCACAATCCACAGCTGTGCCGGTGACAGCGATAGGCTTGCCGTTCACCAACACAGAACTCACACCTCCAGCAATACTGCGAGGGTGCGGCGGGTTATTGGGCTTGTCGTGGGGCGCTAGCAGGTCGCCTTGACGGGCAACAGGCTTACCATCGAGAAAGACATCAGGGCTGGCCGCTGTCACCGGGGTCGGTGGAAAGCCATCGTGGTCAGTGCCGATATCACCGAGCAGTGCAATGGAGGGACACATAATTCAAACCTCTTGTGTGCTTTGCCATCACTCCGCCCTCACTATGCAAGACACCGGCGACATAACAGGGGGATGGCAAAACATAAAAGCCCCAGCCTGCGGGATTAATCAGGCTGGGGAAACATCTACGTGCTACGGATACGGACCACGTGGACTGCACTTCTAGAGAACTAAAACAAAGAAAGGAAAACGAGCTGTTACGCCTCGATAGGCGCACGCCAGTCGTCAGCACCAGAGGTACCGGCAACAGTGTGTTCCCAATCAATCTTGCGGTAAGCCATGGAGACCTGGATAAGCTGGGTGAAGTCAGACTTCGCCGGATCCTGGCAATGGGGCATCTGGCAGTCGATGTCAACAATGGTGGCATCGGTCAGCACGGTAGAGAAGAAGTGCTCTTGCTTGCCCTCAACGGAGGTGCGGTACCACTTCAGGGTCACTTTCGGCAGCATTTCGCCGGACGCCAGAGAGTTGTACATCAGCGGTACGGCTTTGTTTAGCGCAACGGTGAACTTGAACGGCTTGTGGACACGCTGACCGGCAGGCTGACCGGATTGCGGGTCGGTCGGGACGGTGACGACGTGCTGGAACTCTTGTACCAGCATCTCGTCTTCGTGGCCTTGTACGAAGATGTTGCCGACGGAATCGGAGGTGAAGGCACCAGCGGTGATATTGCCCTGGGTTTTACCTTCGATGCTGATATAACATGGAGTTGGCATGTGTATGCTCCTAAATAGGTTGGTTAAACGAGATAGCACTCAACCAGCCTTAGCAGCGACCATGCCATTAATATTATTCTTTTATAATCAATGCGTTACAGGTAAAGCATCAAGCGAAAACGACCACCCACGCAAATAGTTGCGCAAGTTGGAATTATTGGCTGTTAAATATTGCAAATAAAGTGAATACAACTAAATACTGCGCAATTTGTTGCACAAAATAGAGAATATCACCGACACATTCCACATAAGCCTCACTGCCCATCGCAAATGGGCGAGATAACAACAAGAAACCGATTACACAATCAACAGATAACGTGAGGGATGAAGATGGTGAGCAGCTGACATCAGATGACATATCAAAGATCGCACATAAAACAAAAGCCCTGATGTTTCCATCAGGGCTTTGCAATGTGGCGGTGAGGGAGGGATTCGAACCCTCGATACGTTGCCGTATACACACTTTCCAGGCGTGCTCCTTCAGCCACTCGGACACCTCACCAAATTTTGCTCTGTGGTTTAACGTGTTCAGCCAACACGGTGTTCGCTACGCTGTTGCGCTGGAACGGGGCGTAATTTAGGGGAAAGCCCCGCCCGCGTCAACGGCTTTTTTCACCTGGCGAACCGTTCGAACACTTAATGCACAGATTCCGGTGCAACCTGAATTTCCGGCAGGTTGAGGAAGCCGGAACGTTCGCATTCGGCAACCAGTTCGTGGGTAGCGGCGATAGTGCTTTGCACGAACAGCAGGAACTGCTCGACGCTGAGTCCTGCCTTGGTAAAGACGGTGTGGCCGACCACCAGCCGCGGCAGGTTGTCATCGATGATATCGAGGAACACCTTGAGGGAGGGGTACTGCATATTGAGTCGGCCCAGTTCGGCAACCAGCGGCAGCATTGCGGAGGGGCGCACTTCCAGCTCGGAGGAGAACAGCAGACCTTCCTCTTCCACGAAGATCCGGCTCTCCTGAATACCATCGACCGACTGCAAAGAGACAATGTGGATACCGTGACACTGATCGCAGACATAGTGCTCGATACGAGCCTGTTGCAACCAACGCATTATCATTTCGGAGCTGGGGATATTCATCATTTCCACGACAAGATTGGGATCAAGGGGCGCAGTCTAAACCAATTTGCTATCAACAAAAAGCACGCCAACCCGATAACCCTGCGGCTCGCTTCTTTTTGGCAAGCGCTATGCATATACTCAGCCAAATCCACGATGACGCTTGCCCCACAGGGGGCCCCATGACAATCCAAGAAAAGTATCGCCTTCATCTGAAATCACTCTCGGATGAGCTGCTCACCCTGCAAAAACCCATCCGCATTCTGGATGCCATCAAATGGCCACGCCATCTGCAGGATCGCTTTCTGGCAAGCGGTGGCAGGGAGCTGCCCGCTATCGACAGGCACTTCTATGATGCCCTCCCCCTCGGCTTCGATCCGCGCAACAAGTATCTGGAGCTCAAGGAGCTGCGGGACCGGATCCGCGGAAAACTGGGGCCACAGGACGATCTTGGCCGGATCCTGCAAGAGACGGTCGATCAGTACATGGTGGTGATCGAGATGCTGCGCCAGCGCGGCCAACCCGATTTTCAGCGTTACAGCCAGCTGCTTTATGGCTCTGCCAGCGATCACCTGCGCGGGGATCGCAAGACTCTCAAGGAGCTGGGCGCCCGCCTGTGCGATATCTTCTCCCTGCCCGGCGCCCGCCATCTGGTGCGTCCCTATCCCAAGGAGTTCGAAGGAGAAGCCGCGGTCGCCAAACTGCAGGGCAAGCTGTCGAGCTACTTCAGTGACGGCACTGTGCAGGTGAAGCTGAGCGATGGGATTGTCTCTGACGCCGCGGCCGGGGGCGACTACATCAAGCTCAACTCCCACGCCCGTTTCTCCGAGCTGGACTTGCAGGTACTGGAGGTACACGAGGGGTGGGTCCATGTCGGTACCACCCTCAACGGTCGCCAGCAGCCTTATGCCACCTGGCTGAGCGCCGGTTCACCGCGGATCACCGCCTGTCAGGAGGGGCTGGCCGTCCTGATAGAGACCCTCACCTTCAGCTCCTTTCCGGATCGGGCCAAGCGTATCTCCGATCGGGTGATGGCCATCGACATGGCCGAGCGCGGCGCCGATTTTATCGAGGTGTTTCAGCACTTCGTGCAGCAGGGCACCAGCGAGCACGACGCCTACAAGATCACCCAGCGGGTCTTTCGTGGCGGCATGGTGGGCGGCGGCGCCTGCTTTACCAAGGATCTCTCCTACGTGCGTGGCTATGTGGAGACGGTCAACTTTATCCGCAGCGCCGTGCTGGAAGGGGTGCCCGAGATCCTGCCGATGCTGTTTGTCGGCAAGGTGACACTGGATGACATTCCGGTGCTCTATCAGCACTATCTGGAGGGGCTGATCGCCGCTCCCCGCTATTTGCCGCCGATGTTTCGCGATCTCACCGGCCTCTATGTCTGGTTCGGTTTTGCCTCCGGCATGTCACTGGTCGATATAGGCCGGGTACAGCACCATTTTCGCCAGCTGTTTCAACGCCTGCCGGTGGCCGACCCCATCATTGCGCCGGTGGATATCGAGATCGACTGAACCACAGCGATACAAGTTGGGGAAAATAAAAAGGGCGCCAGATTGGCGCCCTGCTCGACGATTCAAATATCGCAGCCGACTTACTTGTAAGCCCGACCTTCGAGATAGTGTTTGCGACAGAGTGACACATAGCGATCGTTGCCACCGATCTCCACCTGTTCGCCATCACGCATCACCTGCCCCGCTTCGTTGACCCGGGAGTTCATGTGAGCCTTGTTGCCACACCAGCAGATGCTCTTCAGCTCTTCAAACTTGTCGGCCAGACAGAGCAGATGGTAGGAACCGGGGAACAGCTCACCGCGAAAATCGGTCTTGAGGCCATAGGCCATCACCGGAATATCCTGCTCATCGACGATGCGGGCCAGCTGGTAGACCTGCTCACGGGTCAGGAACTGGGCCTCGTCCACGATAAAGACATCGATATGTTTCTTTGCATGGCGCTCTTTCACCATTTCAAACAGATCACAGCTGTCGCTGAACACGTCCACCTTCAGCTCAAGGCCAACCCGGGCACTGATCACCCCGACCCCGAAACGGTCATCGATGGCTGGCGTCATCGCCAGAGGATGCATGCCCCGCTCCAGATAGTTGAAGTGCGCCTGAATGAGCTGGGTGGATTTGCCTGAATTCATGGTGGCAAATTTGTAGTGCAGTGAAGCCATGATACTGTTCCGAAACTGAATTTATGGGGCGCATGCTAACCAAAGCCCCTGACAAAACCAAGGGGCCCGCGGGCCCCTTGCTCTATAAATGTTACGCGGTGGCCAGCTCTGGCCGCGCTTTGGCCTTTTTCAGGTGATAGCTGGTAAAGAGCACAAACCAGAGGGCGCTGACGCTGAAACCGGCCAGGCTGGAGTGCATCAAGCCCATCGCCAGGTAACCGATGGCCGCACCGAAGGCGATGGCCAGTGCATAGGGCAGCTGGGTCATCACGTGATCGATGTGATGGCAACCGGCACCGGTAGCAGAGAGGATGCTGGTGCTGGAGATGGGTGAGCTGTGATCCCCGAACACCGAGCCAGCCAGTACCGCAGCTAGCATCGGCAGCATCAGGCTGATGTCGCTGGCGGCGGCCATGTCACCGGCCAGCGGCAGCATGATGCCGAAGGTACCCCAGCTGGTACCGGTAGCAAACGCCATGGCACAGGAGAGGATAAAGACCACTGCAGGCAGCACTTCGATCGGCAGGTTGCCGTTAGCCAGCGAAGCCAGGTACTTGCCGGTCTCCACGTCGCGCACCACGGCACCTATGGTCCAGGCAAACAGCAGGATGTTGATGGCTGGCAGCATGGCCATGACGCCTTGCGGCGCGGCCTTGATCCAGTTCTTGGCTCCCAGCTTCAGGCGCATCGCCAGACCGATGGAGACGACCAGACTGCACAGGGCACCGTAGACCAGCGAAGAGCCGACGTTGGTATTTTCGAACGAGCCGAGCACGCTGAATGGCAGCCCTTTCTCGCTCAGCACCGCAGCACCGGAATCAATCATGAAATAGATGGTGGCGGCGGTCAGGGTCAGGATCGGCAGTACCATGTCGATCATGCCGCCGTTGCTCTCCTCCGGGCTCTCCATATCCAGACCGATGGGGCGGCCCTTGGATTCATCCCACAGCTTGCCTTCCAGCGCCCACGCTTCGTGTTGACGCATCGGGCCGATATCGAGTTGGAATGCAATCACCACCAGCACCATGATCAGGGTGAAGACGGCGTAGAGGTTCATCGGGATCATCTCGACAAATGCCGCGATGGGGCTCTGTTCGGTCAGACCGTGGGCCGCCATGATGCCGCCCACCAGGGCGATGATATAGGCGCCCCAAGAGGAGATGGGCATCAGCACGCAGACCGGCGCCGCGGTGGAGTCCAGCAGATAGGCCAGTTTGGCACGGGAGATCTGGAAGCGGTCGGTCACCGGACGGCAGATGGCCCCCACCGACAGGCTGTGGAAGAAGTCATCGATAAAGAAGGCAAACACCATCATGCCAGTCAGGGCTTTGGCGCCCTTGCGGGTCTTGGCACGACGCTCGGCCCACTCGGCAAAGGCACGGGTCGCCCCGGAGACGCTCATCAGGCTGATGAGGCCACCCAGCAGCAGCATAAACAGGATCATGTTGACGTTGTCACGATTGAGCGCGCCATCGACCCAGAAGATCTTGAGCACGGTATTCAACATGTAATGCAGGGATTCGAGGGGTGAAAACTGATTGAGCAGCAAACTGCCGGTGACGATGCCCACACCAAGGGACAGCAGCACGCGGCGGGTCAGGATCGCCAACGCGACAGCCAACAGGGGGGGAAGAACGGACCAACCGGAGTCGGCGAAATGACTAATGTCCATGATCTCTTTGCACCTAAAGATTACAGGTGGAGATCTACCGAGAGGATCTAAAGAAACAAAACCTATGGGGAGGTCATACTCCTCAGCCCCTTCAGGTAGCGCTCCATAGTGGATGACTATGGCAGTCCTGCACCTATTAGATGCAGAACCAGCAGCCCGGTATGATGGCCTGGCCACTTCGGCGCTGACTCCTTTCCTTGTGCATCACAGGCATCACCCTCCGCACAAATACTCATAGGCAGCGCGCCTCTACTTAAAGGTATTCGCCGCACATTTTATCGAGATGGCAGCTTATAGCAAGTTTTTTGATTAAATAATCATAATAAACATATCAAGGTCGAAAAATGGTAGTCAAATGATGCAACAACGCCTGTTTTGACGCTATTTTCACCTACTGCGGTTTCATTGGCATCCAATCTCCAAGCCTATTGCAGGCCATATTAAATATCTGTATTGATGTTCCCCACGGATATTATATTTAACCCGGCTTGACTTATTTAAATCGCCAAGCAAGAATCAGCTGGAACATAATATTTTTCTCTGACTCGACGTGGTAACTCCTATGAATGAATTTTTAAAGGTACTGCTTAATATCCGCAGTCTGCGTGCGACCTGCCGCGAGCTTTCTCTGGAACAACTGGAAGAGGCACTGGAAAAACTCTCTACTATCGTTGCTGAACGTCAGCAGGATGAAGCTGCCGAGCGTCAGGCCCGTGAAGAGCATCTGCGGAAAATTAACGAATATAGCGAAATGCTGAAAGCCGCCGGTATTGACCCGGCAGAATTGGTGAGCGTTGTCGCCACCAACCCCGGCAAATCAGAAAAAGCCAAGCGGGCGCCACGTCCTGCCAAATATCGCTATCAGGATAATGGCGTAGAGAAAACCTGGACCGGCCAGGGCCGTATGCCTTCGGCCATTGCCAGCGCAGTGGCAGCAGGCAAATCACTGGAAGACTTTGCTATCTGATCTCAATCTCGTTGCTAATAAAAAACCTCGCCAAGGCGAGGTTTTTTATTGCCGCTTAAATGTGACATATCAGATAGCCGATTGCGGGCGATCTGCTGCCTTGACCCACAGCACTTCACGATCCCCTGCCACGCAGATGAGATAGCGGGCAACGGTAAAGAACCAGTCACTCATCCGGTTCAGATAGGGCAGCACCTCGGGATTGACCCGCTCTTCCCGGCTCAATGTCAGCAGCAAGCGCTCGCAATGACGCACCAGAGTACGCACCACATGCGCTTGCGCCGCGGCACGGGAACCACCCGGCAATATAAATTGGCGCAGCGGTGGCAATGGCTCACTATAACGATCTATCTGCTGTTCAAGGCGAGTGGTCCAGGCGGCATTAACTTGCCAAATTGATTCATTCTGGGCGTCGCTGGAGAATGCCAACTCCCCCCCCAGATCAAACAACTCTTGTTGCAGCAGCTGTAAATCAGCCAATAAGCTGACCTCTTGCAACGGCACATCACAAATCAGCAAGCCAATATGGGAGTTGAGCTCATCGATATAACCGTAGGTCTCGACCCGCAAATGATCCTTTGGCAACTGGATACCATCGGCCAGCCGGGTCATGCCCTTGTCGCCCTGCCTCGTATATATTCTCATACCGACATCCTGTTAATAATGGGAATAATCATGGACTCAAGTCCATTGAGTTTGATTTCGTAAGCCAACGCCAGCGTCTGGCCCAATTTACCCGCCGGAAAACCGCTGCGCGCCATCCACACCAGATAGGGCTCGGGAATATCGATGATACGCCGCCCCTGATATTTACCGTAAGGCATCTTATTGGTCAGGGTCAGCAGCACCTGTTCGTCGGATAGCCAATCCATATTAATCGATATCCAGATATTTATGAGTCTGGATTGAGAGTCGCCAGTTACGCGCGATACAGGTATCCATCGCCAATTGGGTAGCCCGTGGTTTCTGGCTAATCGGCTGCAAGGCAATAACCACATCAGGGCGCAGGGTAGCGGTAGCGAGCAGCGCATCCAGCTCTTCAATATGGTGCTCGGTGGCCACCGGATGCTTGATCTCGTTGGCCCGCTCCAGCGCCGAGACCAGCACAGGCAGCCCCCCTTTCATGCCAATTTTGGGGGAGACGGTCACCCAGGTCTGCTCATGGGTCTTGATCTCGCTGGTGCCACTGGTTTCAATTTGCACCTGATAACCCGCCGCCAGCAGGGCTGACGAGAGTTCGTGCAGATCGTAGAGGCAGGGCTCGCCACCGGTGATCACCACATGGCGCGCCTGATAACCCAGATCGCCAAAGCTCTTGATAATCTGCGCGGTGCTGAGTTGGCTCCAGCAATCGGATTCGTTGGAGCGATCCAGCACTGCCGCCTTGCCCACTTCACGAGCCGGATCAACAACCCAGGTATGACGGGTATCGCACCAGGGGCAGCCCACCGGGCAACCCTGCAGGCGAACAAAGATGGCGGGCAGGCCGGTAAAGATGCCCTCCCCCTGGATGGTCTGGAAAATCTCGTTGATTGGGTAGTGCATCTCGATCACGGCTTGTTGCAAAAGTCGCGGATTATACCCCAAGCCACGGCAAGACGCAGGCTCACTCTGCGCTTTTCTCGCCCAGCCCGGTTTTCTCAAACAACCTGGCCATGATGCCCGCCTTGTCGGCCAGATAGTTGTTCAGACCGCGACTGCGCAGTTCACACGCAGGACACGTGCCACAGCCGTCACCGGCAATGCCGTTGTAGCAGGTCAGGGTATGCTGGCGCACCGTGTCGAGGTGACCATAGTGATCCGCCAGTGCCCAGGTCTCGGCCTTGTCGAGCCACATCAAGGGAGTTTCAAAGCGGATGCCGCGATCCAGCCCCAGCGACACCGCCTGATTGAGGGCCTTGACGAACTCGTCACGGCAATCGGGATAGCCGGAGAAATCGGTCTCGCAGACACCGGTGATCACCGCTTCGGCGCCCACCTGATAGGCATAGATGGAAGCCAGGGTCAGGAACAGGATATTGCGGCCCGGCACGAAGGTGTTGGGCAGGCCATTATCCTGCAGCTCGCAGCTGACAGGAATGTCGTCACGGGTCAGGGCAGAGACCGCCAGCTCATTGAGCAGCGTCACATCCATCACCTTGTGGGCGGCGATCCCCAGAGCACTGCCCAGACGACGCGCGGTGTCGATCTCTTCCCGATGGCGCTGGCCATAGTCGAAGGTGATGGCGTGCACTTCATCATACTGAGCCAATGCCTGTACCAGACAGGTGGTGCTGTCCTGACCGCCACTGAAAACCACGACTGCTTTTTTCATCTTGATAACTCCTTCAAATGTCACGCGCGGCGGCCTTCGGCAAAGTCCTGCCACTGGGTATTCAACCGGTTAAACAGGGTCAGCAAGGGCGCATAGTGCTCCGGCCTCCCCTCCCACCGGGACAAGAGGTGATAACCCGCCTCTATGGTAGAGAGGGCATCGGGAAAGGGTTTCTTGCGAATGGCATATTGACCGGCAATGGCACCAATGCCGATGCGGGGCAAGCAGGCCAGTGCCGGGTTGCTCTGCAACATGCGATAGGCTTTGCGCCAGGTGCCGTCTAACAAGATAAAGGCGACGGATGCGGAGCCAGAGGATTCACTCTCCCACTGCTGGCGAAGATCGGTCAGCGAAATGGCATCCTCATCCGGCCAGAGCAAATAATAACGACGGGATTGGTCAGCCAGCAGCACATTGAGCCACTCATCGCGGGAAAAGTCCTCCCCCACATGGATCTCGCACTGTTGCAAAGAGGCCGCCAGCAGCGCCGCAGTCCCCTTGGGATGTGCCACCTCGTTGGGGTGCTGCAAGATGTAGAGGGGCGTGTGATTGTCAACCGGCACAATATAATCGCACAGGCAGGCTTTGAGGGCACGGGTGCAACGTGTACAGTATCGACTGTTCTTGTCGTTGGACTGCTTCATGTTGTCAGACAAATCTGGATTGCTCTGGGTTATCACGCTCTCTCTCACCAGCTTGCTACTCTTCTTTACCGTTCCCAATCTTCAGCTCTCCTTCGATCGGCCCTTGATCGCCGGGGGCGAAGGGTGGCGGATCATAACAGGCAATCTGGCTCATACCAATCTGTGGCACCTGCTGCTCAATCTGGGCGGCCTCGCCATCCTCTATAGCCTGTTTCGCGACTATCTGGGTGGGGCTCGCCTGCCGCTGCTGATGTTGCTGCTCTGGCTGGCAGTGGGCTTGGGGATCTGGTGGTGGTGCCCGCAGACCCAGTGGTACATGGGACTATCCGGCTCGCTGCATGGTCTGTTTGTCTGGGGGGCAATGCAGGATATCCGCCACGGACGCCGCACGTCGGGCTGGCTACTGTTGGCAGGGATGGGGCTCAAGCTGGCGATGGACTTCTACAACGCAGGAGAGAGCCCGATATCCACCCTGATCAATGCCAAGGTACACATCGGCTCTCATCTTATCGGGGCAGGTGCAGGCCTGTTGCTCGGCCTGCACCGTGTATCACTGAGTGAGCCTGTTACGCACCAACCAGCTCGGCATTGATGCTGGCCAGCATGGCGGCCGGATCGGCAGCCTGCGTAATGGGGCGACCGATAACCAGATAATCGGACCCCGCCTCGACCGCCGCTTTCGGTGTCATCACCCGGCGCTGATCCCCAGCCGCTGAACCGGTCGGGCGAATACCCGGGGTCACCAGCTTGAAATCGGCGCCCAACAAGGCTTTCAGCTCATGGGCCTCGTTGGCAGAGCAGACCACCCCATCCAGACCGGATGCTTTGGTCAGGGTAGCCAGCCGGATCACCTGCTCGGCGGGACTTACATCCAGACCAAGAGGGAGCATGTCGGACTGCTCCATGCTGGTCAGCACGGTCACGCCGATAAGCAGGGGCGCTTTGTCGCCATAAGGCAACAAGGCCTCTTTGGCAGCTCGCATCATCCGCTCACCACCACTGGCATGCACGTTGACCATCCAGACACCGAGCTCGGCACTGGCTGCCACGGCTTTGGCAACGGTATTGGGAATATCGTGAAACTTCAGATCCAGAAAGACATCGAATCCCTTGGCCACCAGCTGGCGTACAAACTGCGGGCCAAACAGGGTAAACATCTCCTTGCCTACCTTGAGACGGCACTGGGCCGGAGAGATACGTTCAACGAACGCTAAGGCATCTGCCTCGTGCTGATAATCCAGCGCTACCAGTACTTTGGGATCTTGCATCTCACATCCTATTGCTTGTTATTCACCGTCCAGACCGCGGATCGGCTTGATGGAACCCCACTGGCGACAAGACGGGCACTGCCAGAACAACGAGTGAGTGGCAAAGCCGCACTGCCGACACTTGTGGGTTGACTTGATTTTTATCTGCTCGCCGACCAACTGTTGCAGAAGCTCGAGGCTCTCCTTGGCAGGCCCCTCCTCCGCACTGGCCAGTTGAAAACCCACCAACTGGTAAAAACCTTTCATCGAGGGATGACGACGCAGCTGACGCAGCACCAGTGAACGGGCCTGGCTCAGGCCATCACGCTCTTCAACCAGCTTGGCAAGGGCCAGGGTCACGCTGACACCGGCGTGATCTTCCACTGCCTTCTCAAGCAGCGGGATCAACGCAGGCGTGCGCCCCAACTGCTGATAGCACTCGAGCAATTTGGGCATCGCCTCGGAGGCAAAGTCGATATCCTGCTCGAACACCCGCAGCAGCTCCTTGCTGGCCTGCTCATACTCCCCTTCCGCCATGGCAAGCTCAGCGAGGCGCAAACTGGCCCGGGCACATGCCGGATTGATACTGAGCGCCCGTTTGAGCTTGGCCAGCCCCTCCCCTTTATTGCCCTCACGCAGCGCGATTTCGGCCTGTTCGCAATAGAAATGGGAGATGGGGTCGGCCAGCTTCTTGCCCTGGAATTTTTGCAGACGAACCGCCACATCGATGGCCTTATCCCAATCCCGCAACTGCTGATGGATGATCAACAGCTGTGCCAGCGCCGTCTCTTCATAGTCGCTGTCGTCACACAGCTCATTCCAGAGTGCTTCAGCACGGTCGAGCAGACCGGCAGCAAGAAAGTCGCGCGCAAGCTCCTGCAGGGCAAGCTGTCGCTGCTCCCGGGTCAGTTGGCGGGTTACCAGGTTCTGGTGGATCTTGATGGCACGATCGACCTCCCCACGCTGGCGAAACAGGTTGCCGAGGGAGAGGTGTGTTTCAATGGTTTCACTGTCCACCTCAAGCAGCTGGATAAAGAGATCCACCGCCTTGTCGGATTCATCGGACAGCAAATAGTTGAGGCCCGCCACATACTGGCGGGAAAACTGGTTACTCTGTTTTTGGGTGTCCTGGCGAACACTCCTGCGACCCATGTACCAGCCATAACCGGCGGCGATGGGCAACAGCAGGAAAAGCAGTTCAAGCATTGAGGAACATTATTCCTTACCCGGTGACCGGGCCAGCTCCAACTCGCGGGATTGACGACGCATGGTGCGGTTGAGGGTGCGGTTTTGCATTTTCAGGCGCAGGAACAGCAGGCCGAATACCAGCCAGCCCAGCAAAAAACCGCCAGCGAAGAAGAAGCCCAACAGCATGGCAAGCGAAAACTCACCCTGAGCGATCAGGTAATTGAACTGAACCAGCTGGCCATTTTGTGAGCCCAGCGCCAGGGTCAGAACAAACACCAGCACCAGCGGAATGAGGGCCAAAATACGCTTCATAAGAGCTCCCTGTCAGTATCTAATGAGAGGCTGATTATCCTTAAAATCGCAGGCAGACTCTAGAGTGAATGGGAAAAGAGTTTAAGAAACAAGACGATTGGCACAGGAATCGGTGCCAAAAAGAAAAAAGGCATACCCGAGGTATGCCCATTTCTGCATTATTCAATGATGTTGACGCGCTCGCGCAACTCTTTGCCAGGTTTGAAGTGCGGGACATATTTCCCGGTCAGTTCAACCTTGTCCCCAGTCTTGGGGTTGCGGCCCACACGGGGCGCACGATAGTGCAGTGAAAAACTGCCAAATCCGCGGATTTCAATCCGGTCGCCGTTTTGCAAGGTCGACGCCATCTGCTCAAGGATCTCCTTGATGGCGGCTTCGACATCCTTGGCCGGCATATGCATGCGGCTGGCTGCCAGTTGTTCGATGAGATCTGATTTGGTCATAACGTTAAATCTCCTTCCCCGATCACATGCAATATTCATTTTGCCAGGATAAAAAAGGGCGGCGCAATGCCGCCCTTTTCTTGCATCAAGGATTACTCACCCTTGGCGGCTTTGAACGCTTCCATCATAGCATTGCTGAACACAACTTCTTCTTGCTGGTTCAGGTTATCGATAGCAACACGCTCATCAGCCTCGTCCTTAGCACGGACAGACAGGCTTACGGTGCGGTTCTTACGATCAACGCCCATGAATTTAGCTTCAACTTCGTCACCAACAGACAGCACCAGAGTGGCGTCTTCTACGCGGTCACGAGCAGCGTCGGAGGCACGCAGGTAGCCTTCTACGCCATCAGCCAGTTCGATAACGGCACCTTTGGCATCAACCTCGGTAACCTTACCCTTCACGATAGCACCTTTCTTGTTGTCAGCCAGGTACTTGTTGAACGGGTCTTCTTCGATCTGCTTGACACCCAGGGAGATGCGCTCACGCTCCGGATCCACTTGCAGAACAACGGCTTCGATCTCGTCGCCTTTCTTGAATTCACGCACGGCTTCTTCGCCCTGGTTGTTCCAGGAGATGTCAGACAGGTGAACCAGGCCGTCGATGCCGCCATCCAGACCGATGAAGATACCGAAGTCAGTGATGGACTTGATCTTGCCGGAAACACGGTCGCCTTTGGCGTGAGTTTCGGCAAACAGCTGCCACGGGTTGGATTTGCACTGCTTCAGACCCAGGGAGATACGACGACGCTCTTCGTCGATGTCCAGAACCATCACGTCAACCACGTCGCCAACGTTAACAACTTTGGACGGGTGGATGTTCTTGTTGGTCCAATCCATCTCGGATACGTGTACCAGGCCTTCAACGCCTTCTTCGATTTCAACGAAGCAGCCGTAGTCGGTCAGGTTGGTCACGCGGCCAGACAGACGGGTGGTCTCCGGGTAACGCTTGGCGATAGCAACCCAGGGATCTTCGCCCAGCTGCTTCAGACCCAGGGATACACGGGTACGCTCGCGGTCGAACTTCAGAACCTTGACAGCGATCTCGTCGCCAACGTTGACGATTTCGGAAGGATGCTTAACGCGCTTCCACGCCATGTCGGTGATGTGCAGCAGGCCGTCAACACCGCCCAGATCTACGAATGCACCGTAGTCGGTCAGGTTCTTGACGATACCCTTAACTTCTTGACCTTCTTGCAGGTTAGCCAGCAGGCTTTCGCGCTCGGAGGTGTTCTCGGTCTCGATCACGGCACGACGGGAAACAACAACGTTGTTGCGCTTCTGGTCCAGCTTGATGACTTTGAACTCGAGTTCTTTGTTTTCCAGGTGAGCGGTGTCACGGATCGGACGCACGTCAACCAGAGAACCCGGCAGGAAGGCACGGATGCCGTTCAGTTCAACGGTGAAACCACCCTTGACCTTGCCGTTGATGATACCGATAACGGTAGCTTGCTCTTCGTAAGCCTTCTCAAGCTGCAGCCAGGCTTCGTGGCGCTTGGCTTTTTCGCGGGACAGCTTGGTTTCGCCGAAACCATCTTCGATAGAGTCCAGAGCCACGTCAACGGTGTCGCCGACGTTGATTTCCAGCTCGCCCATGGCGTTCTTGAATTCTTCAGCCGGGATAGCGGACTCGGATTTCAGACCGGCGTCAACCAGTACGAAACCGTTCTCGATAGCAACGACAGTACCCTTGACGATGGAACCTTGACGGGTTTCAACGGCGTTCAGGGACTCTTCAAAGAGTTGAGCAAAAGATTCGATCATTGTTTATGTCACAAATGAAACATCCACTTGCAATCCGGCACAAGCGGGGCTGTTTTAAATAATCTGCGCCATCCTTGGTGCAGACGACCGGATGTCAGCTTGCGCTGGCATCACCAAGTTGTTGCTCTGCATAGGCGAGCACTGTTGCCAGCACTTCATCTATGGTCATGGCGGTAGAGTCTACCACCAGAGCATCTTCTGCCGGTTTCAGGGGTGCAGTAGCGCGATTTCTGTCGCGATCGTCACGTTCCCGAATCTCGGTTAAAAGACGCTCAAAGTTAACATCAAAGCCCTTATCTTGCAACTGCTTATAGCGACGCTGGGCCCGTTCTTCGGCACTGGCGTCGAGGAAAATCTTCACCTCGGCCTCAGGGAAAACCACGGTCCCCATGTCACGACCATCGGCAATCAGACCCGGGGCCTGACGAAATGCACGCTGGCGGCGCAGCAAGGCTTCGCGCACCCGGGGGAAGGCGGCGATTTTACTGGCAGCATTACCCACTTCTTCGGTGCGAATGGTGCGCGAGACATCTTCTCCTTCCAGGATCACCTTGACCAGATCGCCCTCAACCTGAAATTGCACATCCAGATTGGCAGCCAGCGGCACCAGTGAGGCTTCACTGTCCAGCTCTACATCGTGATGCAGGGCGGCCAGGGACAACACCCGATAGATGGCGCCCGAGTCCAGCAAGTGCCAACCCAGCTTCTCAGCAAGCAGCTGACACAAGGTGCCTTTACCTGCACCACTGGGGCCATCAATTGTCATTACGGGGGCCATCTGAGGCATAACTTCTCTCCTGCACTGTGTTGCTCCCATCCCGAAGGGGTGGGTTAATGGGCGCCGATTATACCCGAATGTGGTGAGCCTGGCAGTCATCAATCCGCACAAAGGGCCAAAACCCCGCCGGACAGCTGTGCTTGTATCTCATTTGGAGATTTCATTAAGCAATGCAGGGACTTGTTCTTATGGTCGTTCCTGACAAGGCGCGCTAAACTGGCCCCCTTTTTTGAGCCGTTAGTAGTAAGGAGCAACCTATGAGCAGCGTTACCCTCGTGGCCAAATCCAAATTGCCAACCCCCTGGGGCACCTTCACGCTGGTAGGTTTTCAGGAAACCGGCACAGGCAAAGACCACGCCGCACTGGTGATGGGCGACATTACCGGTGACGAGCCCGTGCTGGGCCGGATCCACTCAGAGTGCCTGACCGGCGACGCCCTGTTCAGCCTGCGTTGTGACTGCGGTTTCCAGTTGCAGGCGGCCATGGAGAATATCGCCAAAGCCGGTCGTGGCGTGTTGCTGTATGTGCGTCAAGAGGGCCGTGGCATCGGCTTGCTCAACAAGATCCGCGCCTATCACCTGCAGGATCAGGGTGCCGATACCGTGGAGGCCAACGTGGCCCTTGGTTTTGCCGCCGACATGCGCGATTACACCATCTGCGCCGACATGCTCAAGCAGCTTGAAGTCAAGTCTCTCAAACTGATGACCAACAACCCGCGCAAGATGAAAGCGATGGAATCCTTCGGTATTCCGGTGGCCGAACGGGTACCGTTGCAGGAAGGGCGCAATCCCCACAACGAATTCTATCTGTCGACCAAGGCCAACAAGCTGGATCACATGCTCAAAAAATGAGCCTGCATTGACGAATACCAGATAGTCAAACGCCTCCTATTCGGAGGCGTTTTTCTTGGATCGACTACACATCAACCCTAGCTATCGCTGTGGTACGGTCAAATTGGCCAGCAGAGCTTCAAGCTCTTCGCCAGTGCGGGCAGCACAGTATTGTTCGACCCGCTCGCGGGTCAATTGCGGCGCGAGACGTTCTATCAGATCGTAGAGATAGCCGCATAAAAATGTCCCTCTGCGCAACCCGATAGCGGCCACACCGCCTGGTAGCCAGAGCGCCGTTTTGAGCACCAGATCGCCATCGCGCTGGGGCTCCCAGGCAAAAGTTGCCATCACCCCGATGCCCATTCCTTGTCTGACATAGGTCTTGAGCACATCGCTGTCGCTCGCACAGCAGGCGATCCTGCTCTCGGCATGAGCGCAATAAGTGCCATGAGCAGCAGAGAGCGCCCTTCCATCGGTCACCAATGCAAACTCCACCAGCTCGGCCGGGGTCAGCGATGTTGCTTTGGCCAACGGATGATCCTTTGGCAGCACCAAGCCCCGTTGCCACTGAAAAGAGGGGAGCACAAGCAGATCGCTCCCCTCCTCCGGTTCATCCGCCAGCAGCAGATCGGCAGCGCCATCATGCACGGCTGCGCGGCACTGCGCCGCACTCCCCTGCATCACAGTTACGGCAACTTTGGGAAAGCGGGCCATAAAAACCTTGAGGATGGCGGGCAGAATATAACGGGCTTGCAGATGAGTAGCCGCAATGATGAGGGTTCCCTGCTCCGGATGCACATGCTGCCTGGCCATCACTTTGATGGTGGCGACCTTGTCCAACACCTCGGCGGCCACTTTGATCACATCCCGCCCGATGGGGGTGATCTGGGTCAGGTGTTTGCCGCTGCGCTCGAAGATCTGGATCCCCAGCTCATCCTCCAGCATCCGCACCTGTTTGCTGATCCCGGGCTGGGAGGTAAAGAGGCTCTCGGCGGTGGCCGACAGATTCAGCCTGTGGTTAGCCACCTCGACGATATAGCGCAATTGCTGCAATTTCATGGTGTAGCCCTCAAGCGAACCCACCGTTAATAGTAACAAACTTTCAGCAATGGCCCGCCTCCATCAGGCCGGGCGATCCTTGAGTAGAAAATCGCGCAAGGCACGGTTGGCCATGGAGAGCGGATCGCCACGCCGCCACGCCACGCAGAGATCGAGATAGATAGGCGGGTCGAAGGGCACGCCACTCAGATCCGGCTCCTCTTCCAGCACCATCCGCAAGAAGGTTGTCACCGCAAAGCCTTGCCGCACCACCGCCTTGAGCAGAGGGATAAGATTGCTCTCGAAGGCGATATCGGGTTCAACGCCCAGGCTCTGGGCCAGCGCCTCCATATGCTCCCGGTGATAAAAGCCACGGCGAAACAGCGCCAGCTCCTGAGCGAAAAACTGCGAGAGGGTGACGGCCGATGCGCCACGCAAGGGGTGATCGTCCCCCACCACCATCAACATCTCTTCGCTCAGCAGATGTGCCCCCTCAATGGCGGGGGGGAGATCACTGGTGATGAGAATGGCCAGATCGAGGGAGCCATCCACCATCCGGCTGAGCAGCTCACGGGTGCCGGCCTCTTCGACCCGGATCTTGAGGCCGGGATAGCGATGCTTGAAGGCCATCAGACGAGGGGGGAAATAGTAGGAGCCCATCATGTAGGGGATCCCGATCCGCACTTCCCCCCGCTCCAGCCCCTTGAGCTCGGCCATCTCGGCCTCGGCCTGATGCATCTGCAACAACAAGCGCTCGGCATGGCGACAGAGCACCTCTCCCTCCGGGGTGAGCCGTACCGCCCGATCCTGTCGATCAAACAGCCGCAATTCGAGCTGCTGCTCTAGTTTAGCAATGGCCATGCTGATAGCCGGTTGTGCCACATGCAGACTGTTGGCTGCCTTGGTAAATGAGCCGGCATCCCTGACCGCCAGCAGATAGGTGAGCTGTTTCAGATCCATGTATCAATTTATCTTATGAAATGGATAACTTAAATATATTATATTTATAACTGCAAGGACTCTACCCTGACCAAAAGTAGTCAGGACAATACGCAATGATTGAAGTTGGAAGTCGCGAGTGGATACGTGCAACCCTGGCCCTCAGCTTGGGCTCTTTTCTGGTGTTTCTGAACCTCTACCAGACCCATCCCCTGTTACCCCTGATCGCCGAGGTCTTCTCGGTCAACTCCCTCTCGGCCAGCTGGACCCTGGCAGGATGCACTGCTGGCCTCGCCGCCTCCCTGCTGATCTGCGCCAGACTGGCGGATCGCCATGGCCGTCGGCAGGTCATGCTGGGTACCCTCACCCTGGCGATCTTGCTCTCACTGTTGATCCCGTTGGTTGAGCAGTTTGGCTCCCTGCTGCTGCTGCGTATCCTGCAGGGTGCGCTGCTGGCCGGGTTACCAGCCACTGCGATTGCCTATATGGGGGAAGAGTTCAGTAAACGGGCGCTCCTCTCGGCGGTGGGGGTTTATATTGCCGCCAACTCCCTCGGTGGCATTGCCGGTCGGGTGGTCGGCGGTCTGTTGGCGGGCTGGTTTGGCGACTGGCAGCATACCTTTCTGGGGATCGGTGTGATCAGCCTGTCACTGCTGCCGCTGGTATTCTGGCTGCTGCCGCATCAGACCCGCTTTGTGGCAAGCGCCCCCGTTCGCGGTCAATTTGCTCGCGCCTTGCAGCTGCACCTGACCAATCCCTTGCTGGTAGGGGCTTACCTTATCGGGGGACTCAACTTTATGGTGTTTCTGAACCAGTTCAGTTATCTCACCTTCCTGCTGGCCAAGCCCCCTTTCTCCCTGCCCACCCAGTGGCTCGGCATGCTGTTTCTCACCTATCTCTCGGGGACGGTGGCCTCCTCACTGAGCGGCCGCTTTGCCAACCGCTGGGGGGCACAACGCATGCTGCTGGTCGGGATCGCCCTGATGGCCCTCGGCAGTCTGTGGCTGCTGCAAGCTAGCCTGCTCGGGATCCTGAGTGGCTTGCTGATCTCCAGCTTCGGCTTTTTCCTGGCACACGCCTGCGCCAGTGCCTGGGTCGGTCATCATGTCGAACACAACCGCGCCCTCGCCTCCTCCCTCTATCTGGTGGCCTACTATCTGGGAGCCAGTCTGGGGGGACTTTACCTGCACCCCTTCTGGGAGCAAGGCGAGCTGGGCGGTCTGGTCATGGGAATTGAACTGGTCCTCATCCTGACGGCGGGCTTGAGCCTCTGGCTCGGCCGTCTCAAGCAGCGAAACCAATCGCCACTGCCCGCCCAGCAACCCTACCGACACGGGTAACGGGCTCAGCGCAAACAGGGTCACCCACGAGCAGATAGCGCTCTCGCAACCCTGCACTGCCAGATAGCAAAAGGGGTCACACCGGTGACCCCTTTTGCTGCGTTATTCAAGAGCCTGTCAGGCTCGCACCGCATTTAGAACAGGATCACTCCTGATCGAAATAATCCGCAGGCACCGCGACCACAGCACCGGTCGCCACCTCTTCGGCGATCACCTCAGCCAGCGAGCGCAGATGAAACTTGATCTGTCCGGAGGGCAACATCAGGCCAATATCGGGGTTGCGGGTATCCTGCATGTTGCCGATTTTGAATGGCAGCTCGGGATAGCGCGCTACCAGATCTTGCAGTGAAGTGACCACCAGCTCGATATGTTCCAGCCCCGCCTGATGGACGCGACCCGGTTTCGGTGCAGCCAGCTCGATACAGGGTACCTGTACCTCATCAGCCAACAACGGCTGATGCAACTGATAAGTCGCAATAGGGCGCCCGCCAATCATCCCCTCCACCAGCAAGGTACCTGCCTCAGCCAGCACAGCACATAGCGCGCGGTACTCCTGCAGGGTAGCCGCCCGATAACAGAGGTGATCGACCATTGGCCGGGAAATTGTGACGCCAGTGGCGGCCAGTTCGGCCAACAGCTGAGAAACAAATGGGGCCATTGGCCCCAGTGTGGAATCGAGTGGGTGGGACATGCTTACCATTTCTTCTTGGGTTGAAACAGGACATCGAGCTCGTCGGCTTCCTTGTCCTTGATGTTTTGCAGATCCTGCGCGCTGTTTTGCTGCTGCAGCTCTTCAAGCTCCTTGAGCCCCTGACGCATATCTTCTTCACGGGCCAGCAGATAGGGATCCTTGTCGCCCACGCTCGCCATGGCCGACAGACCCTTGGTATAGAGCTGGCGACATGTACCATATTGGCCCTGAATGCGGGCATCCATCGCCCGCTTGACCAGATTGGAGATGTTGATCTTGAGCTGCATCAGCTCGAGGCGGCGCTCTTCCTGGGCAAACCCCTGAGGGTCAATCTTGCCCTTGTTGTGCTCGACCCGCAGCACGGCCCGCATCTTCTTGACCAGCTGCAGCATCTGGATCGCCTGACGATCGGACTCCGGGGTCTTGAACTGACCCTCATCCTGCACGCTGTAGTTCTCCTGCACATTCTTGATCTGGGTCTGCACATCAACGATGCGCTGCTTGATCTGATTGTTCGGCATCACCTGGGCGATGGCGCGATAGGCATCGAGGATCCGGTGCTGCAACAGCAACACCATGTTCTTGGAGAAAGGCACCAGATTGACGTTCAGCAGCACCTCTTCGGTCTCGTCGGCCACCGTCTTGTGTCTGGCAACGGCGTGACGCTTGTCCGCCTCTGCCTTCTGCTTATATTGCTGCACCACGTTATAGGCGATAACCAAAAACAGGAGTGCGCCGATAGACAGCAATACCAAAGTTAAAATCATAGGATGTCCAAACCCCTGTTCCTATCCAATTGCGTGATCCTACAACAGCTTACCCACTTAAGGTAGCCTGCAGATCCCCCCTTGCCCACGATTTGTCACCAAGCTGTGCCCCCGGTCTCAGGGAGAGATTGCAGGATCAGGGGATGATGACCATGACGGTCACCTCCCCATAGTATCGCCCATCAGCGCCATTACTTGAGGTTAAAGCCCCGCGATTGCAGGAATCCCAGCATGAAAGGGCGGGACTCCTTGCCCAGAATGGCGCGGATCTGGCCGCTCCAGGTCTGCTGCTTGTTGTTGCTGCTACGGGCCTGATAGTAGTCCGCGATCTGCTGATCGTACCGGGCCAGCAGGTCGCGATCCAGCTCGTGCTGGTAGCGCTCCTGATGCACCACCAATCCCCTGGGCAGACGGGGTTTCTGCTCCGGCTGCTGGGCAGGATGACCGAGGCAGAGGCCAAACAGCGGGATCACCCGATCAGGCAAGCCCAGCAGCTCGCTCACCTCGGCCGGATGGTTGCGAAGCCCACCGATATAAACCCCGCCCAGCCCCAGAGACTGCGCCGCCAGCAGGGCATTTTGCCCCATGATGGCACCGTCGATGGCACCGATCAGCAACTGCTCCGCATAGCCGGTCTGGGCATCGGGCACTATCTGGCTGTGGCGATGATAATCGGCGCAAAACACCAGAAACTCTGCAGCTTGTTCAACATAGGGTTGATTGCCCGCCAGCTGTGCCAGCTGCTTGCGCGCTTCAGGCCCGGTCACCCGAATGATGCTGGTCACCTGCAGAAAACTTGAAGTCGATGCCGACTGGGCGGCGGCCAGAATGGCATCCAGCTGCTGCGGGGCGATCGGCTCGGCAGTGAACTGACGAATGGAGCGATGGGAAAGGATAAGATCGATGGTCTGATTCATGGCACCTCCAAAATGAGGTAACACCATAGCGAAAAAAACGAGGGAGCCCAAGGCTCCCTCGCACACCCAGCTTAAGGGGCCGGATAGACGTAAGGGGCTTGCAACCCGAGCGGGAAGCCGAGCGCCCAGTAGAGCAGCAGGAAAATCGTCCAGCTCACCAGGAAGGCCAGCGAGTAGGGCAGCATCATGGAGACCAGAGTACCGATCCCGGTGCTCTTCACATACTGCTGGCAATAGACCACCACCAGCGGGAAGAAGACCATCAGCGGGGTGATGATATTGGAAGCAGAATCCCCGACCCGATAGGCCGCCTGGGTCAGCTCGGGGGAGATCCCCACCGCCATCAACATGGGTACCAGGATCGGGCTGATCAGCGCCCACTTGGCGGAGGCCGAGCCGACTACCAGATTGACGGTGGCGGTGAGCAGGATCATCCCGACGATAGTCACCTCACCGGGCAGCGCCAGCGCATGGAGCACTTCGGCACCGGAGAGGGCCAGCAGGGTGCCCAGATTGGAGTCACCAAACGCCTTGATAAAGAGCGCGCAGAAGAAGGCCATCACCATGTAGGAGCCCATCTTGTTCATGGTGGCCGACATGGCATCGATCACATCCTTGCCACTCTTGAAGCTGCCTGCGACAAAGCCGTAGACAATCCCGGGCAGGATAAAGAGCAAGAAGATGAGCGGCACAATGGACTTCATCACGGGGGCAGCGAAGGTAGTCAGGGAGCCATCGGCAGCACGTAGCGGTGAATCGCTCGGGGAGAGCGCCAGCGCCAGCAGCACTATTGCCGCCAGCATGGCAAACCCGGCCCAGTTGAAGGCACGGCTCTCTTGCGCGCTGTAGCGCCCCATCTCGTCGGCACTCTCCAGATCCTCGTTGAGCGCCACATGCTTGAGGCGCGGCTCCACCACCTTTTCGGTGATGAACCAGCCGACGCAGATGATCAGCAACGAAGAGGCACCGGTAAAGATGATGTTGCACAGGGTGTTGACCATGTAGTCAGGATCGAGCAACTGAGCGGCGGACTGGGTAAAGCCCTGCAGCAGCGCATCCCCGCCGGAGGGCAGGAAGTTGGCGGCAAAACCGCCGGAAACACCGGCAAAGGCAGCGGCGATCCCCGCCAGCGGATGGCGTCCGGCAGCGTGGAAGATGATGCCACCGATGGGGATCACCAGCACATAACCCGCATCTGCGGCGGTGTGGCTGACGATCGCAACCAAGATCAGCATGGGGGTGAGAAAACGGGCAGGCGTCACTTTCAGCAACTTTTTCAGACCGGTATTGATAAAACCGGACTGCTCGGCCACCCCGACCCCCAGCATGGCCACCAGCACGATCCCCAGCGGGGCAAAGCCGGTGAAAGTGGTCACCATGGTGGAGAGAAACTCGGCCAGACCGGCACCGGTCAGCAGGTTGTTGACCACTACCGCTTCCCCGGTACGGGGGTTGACCAGATCAAACTGGAATTGTGACAACACCCAGGAACCGACCCAGACGATCAGCAAGGCGTAGAGGAACAGCATGGCGGGGTCGGGTAATTTGTTCCCGGCTTTCTCGACGCCATTGAGGAAACGGTTCAGCCAACCCTTGGGAGGGCTGGCCGGACGGTCATTGACAGCAGCATGACTCATTATTGCGATACTCCTTTCCCTAGAAACGAGGTCGCATGCTAGCAACTCCAGCCAATCCGTCTCATGACCGATCGCAAAAGAATGATTAATTTTGATTAAATATTACGGAATAAAATCCCAAGTTGTGGTCTAACGCACACTTGTTACTCTGCCATTACGGCATCTAGCAGTGGATAACGCCCAACCTGGCACTCCACCACAAAGCCGCTCGCCTCGACTTGCGCCACAGTCAGCGGCTTGCTGAACAGATATCCCTGGAACACATGGCACCCCTGGGTCTGCAGGGCGGCCAGCTCGTGAGGCTCCTCCACCCCTTCCGCCATGATCCCCAACCCCAGATTGGTGGCCATGGCCGCAGTCGCCCGGATCACCGGCAAGTTGAGACCGACCACGAAGGAGCGATCCAGCTTGATGTTGTTGATCGGCAACCGGTTGAGATAGGCCAGCGAGGAGTAGCCGGTACCGAAATCGTCAATGGCAATCTTGATCCCCTGCTCGCTCAAATCGTCGAGAATGCCGAGGCACCCCTTCATATCGAGCATCAGCACGGTTTCGGTCAGCTCCAGCGTCAACAGGGAGGCATCCACCCCGTGCAGCTCCAGCTGCTGGCGAACTTGCCCGGGCAACGCCGACGAGAGCTGGAAACCGGAGAGGTTGACGGAGACCGGCACCCGCTGATGGAAGCGCTTCTGCCAGCTGGCGACCTGTGCCAGCGCGGTGGAGAGCACCCAGCTGCCGATCTCGCGGATCAGCCCCATCTCTTCGGCCAGCGGGATAAACTCCACCGGCGACACATGGCCGAGCACCGGGTTGTACCAGCGCAGCAGCGCCTCGTAACCGATCAGACGCCGTTTGGCGGCATCGACCTGCGGCTGATAACAGAGGCTCAACTCCTGGCGGCCGATGGCCTTGGCCAGAAACTGTTTGAGATTGAGCTTGCGCTGCAGGGTCTGCTGCATGCTGGGGGTGAAACGCTGCCAGCGCAGCCGCCCCATCTGCTTTGCCTGATACATGGCCATGTCGGCACGGGTGATGAGGTTGTCCCCGTCATCCGCATCATCGGGATAAATGGCGATACCGATACTGCCGCCGATGGTCACCTCCGGCAGCCCGCTCAGTTGCAGCGGCTTGGTCATCTGGGAGAGCATCTGATCGGCCACCTCTTGCGCCCGATCCCCCTGATTGCCCAGCGGCACCAGTGCTGTGAATTCATCGCCACCGAGGCGAGCCAACTCCACATCCCGCGGGCAAATCTGTTTGAGGCGACCGGCGACCCGCTCCAGCAGGCGATCTCCCGCCTTGTGGCCGTAGTTGTCGTTGACCAGCTTGAAGTTGTCCAGATCCATGAACACCAGCGCGAAACGCTCCCCCAGCCCGCAATAGGCCTCGAGGGATTTCATCAAGCCATACCGATTGAGCAGGCCGGTCAGGGAGTCGTGCCAAGCGAGGTGGCGATGCTCCAGCTCCTCGAGCTTGCGATCGGTAATATCCCGCATGGTGAGCAAAATGCGGGCCCCCTGCTGGATATAGCGGAACTGATACTGGAACCAGCGCATCCCCTTGAGGGTACGGCACTCCCCCTCGGTCACCACTTCATCGAGACGGGAGAGCTTCTGGTAGAAGCTGTCATCATTGCCGGAGAAAACCTGGGAGAGCTTGGCGATCTGGTGGCCGAAACACATTTCGAAGTGATAGTTGCCACTCTCGAACACACCATGGCTATC
Organism: Aeromonas sp. DNP9; assembly: GCF_001728955.1. NCBI lineage: Bacteria > Pseudomonadati > Pseudomonadota > Gammaproteobacteria > Aeromonadales > Aeromonadaceae > Aeromonas > Aeromonas sp. DNP9. The sequence continues at coordinate 28,695 of NZ_LYSQ01000021.1, forward strand.
GAACAGGCAGGCAAGGGTATCGCCGGTTGCCAGCGAGGACTCCTGATAGAGGGTATCGGAGTCGAGCACCGCTTCGGTCATCATCATCAGCCGGCCAGCCAGTTGAATACCGGAGAGGCGCAGATAGATCTGCTTCTTGACCCCCTTTGGGGAGAGGGTCCACCACTCGTTGTAACTGCGCCCCTGCTGAAAATCACCCAGATAGCGCTGTAGCAGCAGATCGATGGCGGTTGCCATATCGGCAGAGAAGTCGCGGGAGCAGAGTTCGTCGAGAGACGTCGCCTCCCACACGGAGAGCGCGGCGCTGTTTGCCCAGAAAATATGGTGATGCTCGATGTCATAAACCCAGATCGGGGTATGCAGAACATCCATCGTCTTCAGTAACCGTTCGTCAAGCGTATTCATCTGGTCAAGGTCATTCATGCTGGATGGTCACTGGTTAACCGGAAAACAGATCTGGCAAACCGCTAGCTGCAGAATGCAAGGTGCAAATACCTCTCGGCCATTATCCCTTTTCACATAGCCAAGAGCGGACAAAACTATTTCAGATATCAACAACAGGGCAGCCTGTACGGCAATACTACAAAGGACTCAGCCAAGGACCCTGTTAATCCAAGCAAATCATATAGTCGATTTTTAACTTTTTTCCCCAGTAAAAACAAGCACTAAGAGCTATCCACTCGAGACCTTGAAAGAGCAATTGCATACTTGCTGCGATAAATTTGTTATTAACATTTAAATCAATGGTGGAAATAGTCATCACTCTCTGTCACAAAGCTTCCATTAATTAACCAAGCGGATGGATAAACAGTCAAAAAAACGCCAAAACGGACAAAAATAGTTCACTAAGGCGGAATTGATATACCCCAAATTCATTTTTCAACAGGCAATGAGCAAAACCCGAATATATGATCTGCATCACATTGGCTGTGGATGGCAAACCACCCCGGCTGAGTACGCAGAGCACCCCGGCGCCCTTCCATCAGGTTGCAATATCGGCCTTCGCCCGCGGTTATCGCGGAACAAATCAGGGAATATGGCAAACATCTCTGCCGCAGCACCATTTGGCATCGTGCCGGAATAATCACCAGCTCGGGGAAACTGAGATGACGGGCAGATGGAGAACTGGTATCAACAGAAATCGAATCCAGATCAATTAAACGCCGAATTACCCTTGCCAACCCGGAACGCTCTTTTTATGGTTGCCCCCTTGTTACACCCAGAACAGCGTTTATGAAGCACATCGAAGAGTTCTACCTGTTCGTCAAGGTGGTGCAAGAGGGAGGATTCTCCCACGCTGCAGCCGCACTGGGCATGCCAACAGGCACCATCAGTCGACGCATTTCCCAGCTGGAAGAGCAACTGGGTTGCTCCCTGCTACATCGCTCTACCCGCAAGCTCCGCCTTACCGATGATGGCCTCAGATACTACGAACGTCTCTGCACGCCACTCGCACAAATCGAGCAGGCCACCAGCGAGATCCAGGGTCAAGAGGCCGACATCACCGGGCTTATCCGGATAGCTGCGCCGATCGCGCTCTCCAACACCATCCTCATCGATATGCTGGCCGAATTCGGGCTGCACTATCCCGAGGTACAGTTCGATATCACCCAGACCAATGATCACCAGCACCTGTTCGACAATGATCGGGATCTGGTGTTCTTCAACGGTGAGCTACCCCAGTCACTGCCCAATGCGATCTGTCTCGGCCATATCGAGTACGGCCTGTTTGCCTCACCACTCTATTTGACCAAGAAGGGCACTCCCTCCCACCCCAACCAGCTGGAAGAGCACGATCTCATCTACTGCTGGCCTCACCAGCACTGGCAGCTGACCGACAAGGATGGCCAGAGCGTCTGCATCAAACGCAGCGCCAAACTGACCGTCAACCAGACCCAGGCCGCGGTACGCGCAGCCCGACGTCATCTGGGGATCGTCAACGCCCCGCTGCACTATCTGAGCAGCTTCCTCCATGACGAGCAGCTGGTGCCAGTACTGACCGACTGGCAAACCGGCAATCGTCCCTTCTACATGTTGTGTTGCCAGCACCAGTTCGCTCCGTTGCGTGTTAAGATGTTCGTTGAATTTGTTGAAAAATACTCAGCACGCTATCGCAATCGGCAGTGGGACAACCAATTTTCACAAGGTGATAGCCTCACCCATTGCATCTGACCGTTAGCGGGCCACACTTATAGCATCCCTTGCCAACAGAGCCTGCCGAACGCCATGAATGTATTGATATGTGATGACTCCGGGTTCGCCCGCAAACAGCTGGCGCGGGCGCTCCCGGCCGACTGGAAAGTCGATTTGCACTACGCAGCCAATGGTCTCGAAGGGATCGAACAGGTGCTGATGGGTCATGGCGATCTCATCTTCCTCGATCTGACCATGCCGGAAATGGACGGTTACGGCGTGCTGGAGACCCTCCAACGGGAGGGGCTGCGCAACAAGGTGATCGTGGTCTCCGGGGATATCCAACCAGAGGCCTATCAACGGGTCATGGGACTGGGGGCGCTCGATTTCATCAAGAAACCCGCCGCCCCCGAGACCCTGCTCGCCCTGCTCAAAAAGCATGATTTCTGGAGTGCCGCCCCGAGCGGTCAAGCAAGCGCCCCCGAGCTGCAGCCAAACGGCGTGGTAGCCGATGCAGGCGTCAAGATCACCCCCGAAATCCGCGATGTCTATCAGGAGCTGGCCAACGTCTCCATGGGTCAGGCGGCTGACTTGCTGGCTCGTCTGCTCAACGCCTTCGTGGTACTGCCTATCCCCAACGTCAACGTGCTGGAAGTATCAGAGTTGCATATGGCCCTCTCGGCCGCTGCGGATTCAGATACCCTCTCCGCCGTCTGTCAGGGGTTTATCGGAGCGGGGATCGCCGGTGAAGCGCTGATCCTGTTCCATGACTCCAGCTTCAAAGATTTGGCCAAGCTGATGAACCATCAGGGGACGCTGGACCGCACCGCCGAACTGGAGCTGCTGATGGATACTGCCAACGTGCTGATCGGCGCCTTCCTGCGCGGCTACGCCAACCAGCTCGACACCCCCTTCAGTCAGGGACACCCGGTGGTGCTCGGCCAGCACAGACCCATCAACGAGCTGATCAACACCAACAAGAGTCGCTGGCGCCGCACGCTCGCCATCGAGATCAACTACCGGATCCAGGATTACGCGGTGCAGTGTGATCTGCTGCTGCTGTTTACCGAAGATTCCATCGCCACCATGAACAACAAAATCATGCACATGCTCTAGGAGTGACTATGGAAATCCGTGAATTTCATTGGCTGATGAACATAGTCCAGAACCTGGACGTAGGCCTGGTAGTGCTCGACAAGGAGTACAAGGTACAGGTGTGGAACGGCTTTATGGAGAGCCACAGCGGCCGACTGGCCAGTGACGTGCGCGATGGCGTACTGTTCGAGCTCTTCCCCGATGTGGACAAAGCCTGGTTCGAGCGCAAGGCCAACATGGTCTTCAAGCTCAATAACCGCGCCTTCAGCACCTGGGAGCAGAAGCCCTATCTGCTGCGTTTCTCCAACTATCGCCCCATTACCGGCTCGGCCCCCCACATGTTCCAGAACCTGACCCTGGTACCACTGGCCGATTTCGGCGGTCAGGTGACCCACATTGCGGTGATGATCTACGATGCCACCGATGAGGCCATGCTGATGAGCGGCCAGCGGCAGGCTTGAGCTTGCAGCAAATAACAGAGGGCGCCGCAGCGCCCTCTGTTATTTCGGTATAAACAGGTCTCGGGATAACCTCTACCTCACCAGCCGTCTCAACGCGCCCCGAGATACTCGGTGAAGGCGTCGATCACCTCTTCAATATCGTCATCGTTGATCTGCAGATGGGTCACCAGCCGCAGCTCGCCGTAACCGGAGAAGAGGATCCCCCGCTCCTTCATAAAGGCCAGCAGAGGGGCGGACTCCCCCTCACGCAGCCGCAGGAACACCATGTTGCTCTGCACCAGCGAGAGGTCGAGCTCAATGCCCGGCAGTGCAGCTAACCCTTCGGCCAGCCGTTTGGCACGGCGGTGATCATCGGCCAGGCGGGTCACATGCTGCTCGAGGGCAAACAGACCGGCTTGCGCCAGAATCCCCGCCTGACGCATGCCGCCCCCCAGCATCTTGCGCAGGCGGCGCGCACGGGTGATGAAGTCATGGCTGCCCACTAGCAGCGAGCCCACCGGTGCCCCCAACCCTTTTGAGAGGCAGATCGAGATGCTGTCAAATGGCGCGGCGATCACCTCGACCGGGGTCTCGCTGGCCACGGCGGCGTTAAAGAGCCGGGCGCCATCGAGATGAAGCTTCAAGCCACGTTCAGCAACAAATGCGCCCATCTCTTGCAGATAGGAGAGCGGCAGCACCTTGCCATTGTGGGTGTTCTCAAGGCAGATCAGACGAGTCTGGACGAAGTGGGCATCATCAGGGGCCAGCGCGGCCTTGATATCATCGAATGCCAGCGTGCCGTCGCGCTGCATCGGCAAGGGTTGCAGGGCCACAGAGCCAAGCACGGCACTCCCCTGCGCTTCATAGCGATAGATGTGAGCGGCGTTGCCGAGGATGGCCCCCTCACCGCGCTGACAGTGGCTCATCACCGCCAGCAGATTGGACATGGTGCCGGACGGCACAAACAGCGCCGCCTGTTTGCCCAGCAATCTGGCCCCAAAGGCCTCCAGCGCGTTGACGCCCGGATCTTCACCATAGACATCGTCACCGACTTCGGCGTGGAGCATGGCCTGACGCATGGCGTCAGTAGGCTGGGTGACGGTGTCACTTCGTAAATCGATATAGCGCATGAGATCCCTCCTGAAACAGGAGAGTGACGTTAGCCATGCGCCCCTCGCTTGGCAAGGGGCGCATGAGCAGAATGTGAAGCCAATAGACGTCCATAGAACCCGCAGGCGGGATTTACCAAGGCAGCGGCTGACCGTTGAGATCCACTAGCTGGCCCGATTGAGTCAACGATAACCCCTTGATGAGATTGAGCAGTTTCACCGCCACCTCGGCAGGGTCCTGCAACTGACCCGCTGGCAACTCGCTCAGAAAGGGGGTGTTCATCGGAGAGTCCATCAAGCCGGGCGCCACCGCCACCACCCCCGCTTGCGGGAAACGCTGCGCCCACTCGAGGGCCAGGGTTTTCACCCCCATGTCGAGGGCCGCCTTGCTCATCCGGTAGCTGTAACGCCCCCCCTCCTGATTGGTGGCAATGGAGCCCGCCAGATCGGAGATGGCACAGAGCCACAGCGGATGGTCATTGCCCATCAACCGACTGAAACGGGCAGCCAGCGCCAGTGTTGGCCAGGCATTGGCCAGCAGGCTGTCGCACAGCCACTTGGGGTGCACCTCTTCGACCCGTCGCTCTGGCATAAAGCTGACATCGTGCAACAGGCCGATGGTGTTGATCACCACAGTGGGAAGCGGATCGGTGTCGTAGAGGGTAAACAGGGCGTCGAACGAGATGGCGTCCACCTCTTGCAGCGGGAAGAAGGCCCCCATCTCGATCCCTTTTGGATAGGTGCGCCCGGCAAGCAGGAAGGACTCCCCCCTTGCCATCAGCTCTCTTGCCAGCGCCGAGCCCAGCGCACCACTTCCGAGGATCAAGTAGCTCATCGCCCATTCCATGGAGAGTTATCTTGCTTAGAGCGTATCAGAATAATCAACCGGCCGTGACACGACCAAAGGGTAATATGCCCCTCATCACGCTTCCCCCAGATGGCGACCAAACTCCCGCGCCAGCGCCAAGTCGAGAAAACCGTCCGCTTTCTTGTGGGTGCGCAAAAACTGGTAATAGGCGAGCAGGGTGACCAGCGCCTCCTCATCGGGCAGCCCCACCCCGGGTTGCTGCTCGCCCAGCAGTAGCTGCGCCGCTGCCAGCGCCTCCCTGTCGACCACTTCCGCCTGACGGTAGAGATAACCGCAGCCGGTTGCCAGCCACTCCAGCGAACAGTTGGCCCCCATGGCGATCTGGTTGGCCCGCGCCAGGCCAGGCTCGGCTCCCTTCAAATATTTGCGGATCAGCGCTTCACTGAGCCCCACCTTGCGGGCAAAGGCGCTCACGCTCATCTCCCCGATCAGGCTCTGCAAGCGCTCGGCAAATCCTTCCATCCAACTCTCTCCCCTACTCTGCAGTCAGAACCAAAGTTCGAATCATGCCACTGCCCATTATTGCTTTGCCAGCCACATGGGGCCAAGATGCCCGCAGTCATCTATGTTGCACATCGTTTTCGCATCGTGTTTTTCAAGGAGTCAACCATGTCTGTATCCCGTGTCGCCCTGCATCCGCAAGGCCCCACCTTCTCTCGCCTCATCATGGGTTACTGGCGCCTGATGGAGTGGCAGCTCTCTCCGGCCGCTCTGCTCGATCTGATGAAATATCATCTGGATCTGGGGGTCACCACCATAGATCACGCCGATATCTATGGTGGCTACCAGTGCGAAGAGGCCTTTGGTCACGCCCTGCGCCTCGAACCTTCCCTGCGCAGCCGGATGGAGATCGTCACCAAGTGCGGTATCGCCCTCACCGCCAAGCCGGAGCATGCTCTCAACCACTACAACACCGGCAAGGACCATATCATCGCCAGCGCCGAGGCCTCGCTGCGCAAGCTCGGCACCGACCATCTGGACCTGCTGCTGATCCACCGCCCGGATCCCCTGATGAATGCCGATGAAGTGGCAGACGCCTTTATCACCCTGAAACAGGCGGGCAAAATCAAGCACGCCGGGGTATCCAACTTCACCGCCCGTCAGTTCGAGCTGCTGCAATCGCGCCTCCCCTTCCCGCTGGTCACCAACCAGCTGGAGATCTCGCCGCTTCATCAGGAAGGGACCCTCGATGGTACCCTGGATCAGTGCCAGCAGCTTGGCATCAAGCCGATGGCCTGGTCATGTCTCGGCGGCGGCCGACTGTTCAGCGATGACGCCTATGCCCCGCTGCGTGCCGAACTGGAGCAGATCCGTCAGGAAGTGGGCGCCCAGACTATCGAGCAGGTGGTCTACGCCTGGGTAATGATGCTGCCAAGCCAGCCGCTGCCATTGATTGGCTCCGGCAAACGGGAGCGGATTGCTGCCGCCGTGGCCGCCGAATCCATCGTCCTCAATCGCCAGCAGTGGTTCCGCATCCGCAAGGCGGCGCTCGGTTACGATGTCCCCTGATCACAGCAAAACGTCCAGAAACAAAAACGGCATGGGGGAAACCCATGCCGTTTTTTTATTGCCGAGGCACCTTAGCGGTGGCGCTGTTGCGGGCGACCACGGGGAGCATCTGTCTTCGGTTTGGCCTGGTTGACGGTGATGGTGCGGCCACCGACTTCTGTGCCATGCAGACCAGCGATGGCCTTTTCGGCATCACCATTGACCGGCATTTCAATAAAACCAAACCCCTTTGACTGGCCGGTATCGCGGTCGATGATGATATCAACCTTGTCGACCTGTCCAAACTGGCTGAACAGGGTTTTCAGTTCGTCGGCCGTCATCCGGTACGACAGATTTCCTACGTAAATCTTCATGCCATCCACTCTCGATTCAAGGTGCCTTCTCTATGCAATTCCCAGCATAACGGTAAGGGCACAACCCCTATGCCGGACCTGCCATGGCTTCATGCCGTGGCCTTCTCCACACTGTCGTCAAGTGATTGATCTCTTGGGTTAACAGTGCAGACAAGATCAATTCGAGTCACTGGCAGTATCTGAGCTTTGCCGGGAATTGTCGAGAAAATAGTCGACTCAGGCCGATTGCAGATCTGACAACCGTTGCGCCAGCATCCGGCGACCGTGCCAGGCCCGTTTAAAGCCGAAGCGATAGACAGACGGGCTCACCAGATGCAGCTCCCCCGCCTTGAGATCCAGCAAGGCCATGGCCGCCGCCAGCTCCTCTTCACTCAGTTGCAGATCGAGGCTGAAGTCGAGCCACTGGCCGTCGTGGCCCACTCGCCGCTCCCGTTCAAGCGCCACCAGCTGGTTGCGGGGCAGCGCCAGCGCCTCATCCTTGTTGCCATTGAGCAGATAGATATGCTGTTCATCCCACCCCAGCTCCGCTAGGCGCCAAGGCTGCCAGCTGCGGGGCAGCGACACCATGATCCCGGTGATGCCACCAAAGACCACGCCCACCCAGTTGAGCAGCGCCATGGCGCCCCAGCCATCCCACAAAGAGGCCGCCACCACGCCCCAACTCACCAGCAACAACAGAAAAATGACGCAGCGATAGCGCACCGCTGGCGGCATCAACAACTGCACCTGCGAACCGGCAAGCAAGGATGTAATACGCATGAAAAGCTCCTGTCATCACGAAATGGCGCCATTGTGAATAGGCATCAGCATGCTGACAAGGGGGTTTTCTTTGTCATCCCCCTATAAAATCAATACCATGGCGTAAATGATTCTCAGTGGAACCCGCTTCTTGACCAGCTCGCAACCCTGTGTGCGCTTTTGTGGCGTCGACAAATTCTATGGCGACTTTCAGGCTCTTCATCACATCGATCTCACCATTGAACGGGGAGAGAAGTGGGTCATCTGTGGCCCGTCAGGCTCGGGAAAATCGACCCTGATCCGCACCATCAACGGGCTGGAGGGGATCGATGGCGGCCAGCTATTCCTGTTTGGCGAGCCGGTAACCCCCGCCTACTTGCGTCGCCTGCAAGGTCGGGTCGGCATGGTGTTTCAGCAGTTCAACCTCTTCCCCCATATGACGGTGCTGGAAAACCTGATGGTGGCGCCGGTGCATACCCTGGGGTTGCGCCCTCAGGAGGCCAAAGCCCGGGCGCTCGGGCTGCTCGAGCGGGTGCGCATTCAGGCACAGGCCGACAAGTACCCCCACCAGCTCTCCGGCGGCCAACAGCAGCGGGTCGCCATCGCCCGCTCCCTCTGCATGCAACCCGAGCTGATGCTGTTTGACGAGCCCACCTCCGCCCTCGACCCCGAGATGATCCGCGAAGTGCTCGATGTGATCCGCGAGCTGGCTGACGAGGGGATGACCCTGATCTGCGTCACTCACGAGATGGGCTTTGCCCGTCAGGTGGCGGATCGGGTGCTCTTTATGGACGAAGGGAAAATCATCGAGTCGGCCCCGCCCGCCCAGCTGTTCAACGCCCCTCGTCACCCGCGTACCCGGGCCTTCCTCGAACAGGTGCTCAGCTATCATGGCTAGGCTCAATCGCTCCCCCCTGCTCGGCTGGTTGTCAGGCACTGTGATGCTCTGTGCGCTACTGGGCTGGGCGCTCTATAGCGGCGCTCGCCAGATGGGCTATGAGTGGCAGTGGCCGCGGGTGTTGCCCTTTCTCGGCGAGTGGGATGAGGGAACCTTTTATGCCGGCCCCCTGCTAAACGGCCTGCTGGTCACTTTGCAGGTGGCGCTGCTCAGTCTGTTGGGCACGATGGCGGTTGGTGTGTGCGTGGTTAGCCTGCGGCTGCTTCCCTCCCGGCTCGGCCCCTGGCTCGCCATCGCCTATCTGGCGCTGGTGCGCACCACGCCCCAGTTGGTGCAGCTCTATATTCTCTATTTCTTGCTGGGCCCCATGCTGGGATTGGCCCCCCTTGCCTGCGCCGTGTTGAGCCTCTCCCTCTATCAGGGGGCCTTCACCGCCGAAGTGCTGCGTGCAGGTGTACAGGCCATTCCCAAAGGACAGTGGGAGGCAGCCCAGTCCCTTGGCTTGTCACGTGCCATCACCCTGCGCAAGGTGATCCTGCCCCAGCTGGTGCGCATCACCTTGCCGCCGCTGACCAACGAGCTGGTCTCCCTTATCAAACATTCGGCGCTGGTGAGTGTGATCGCCATCTTCGATCTGACCAACGAAGGGCGTACTCTGGTTGCCGATACGTTTCTGACCTTTGAGGTGTGGTTTACCGTGGCTGCCCTCTATTTGCTGTTAACCCTGACGCTGTCAGCCTGTTCGCGGGCGCTGGCCCGTCACCTGAATCCGGATCAACAAGGACGCTAACCATGAATCTGTCATTCAAGACAACCCTGTCGGGCGCAGCCCTGCTACTGACAAGCCTGCTCACTCCGGCACTGGCACAAACTGCCCCCTCCGACACCCAGGCGCAGATCGAGCAGAGCGGTACCCTGCGGGTCGGCATGTCCACCTTCGCCCCCTGGGCGATGCGCGACAAGCAGGGGGCCCTGATCGGTTTCGAGATTGACGTGGCCCGTCGCCTCGCCACAGATAACGGCTGGCAGGTAGAGTTCGTGCCTACCGCCTGGGATGGCATCATCCCCTCCCTGTTGGCGAAAAAATATGACGTCATCATCGGCGGCCTCACCATCACCCCCGAGCGGGAGAAGAGCGTGCGCTTCACCCAGGCCTACTCCCATTCGGGGGTGCAGCTGGCCGCCTCCAGCACCCTGGCCAAAGAGAAGAAAACCGTGGCGGACTTCAACCAGCGCGGGGTGATCCTGGCGGTACGTCGTGGTGCCTCACCGGTACAGGTGGCAAAAGAACACTTCCCCAAGGCCACCCTGCGCCAGTTTGATGACGAGTCACAGGTATTTCAGGAGGTGCTGAACGGCCGCGCCCACGGCGCCCTCTCCTCTTCCCCGAAACCCGAGCAAGAGGCGCTGCGCCACCCGGATGCCCTCTTTATGCCGTTTGCCGAGCCGTTGGCACAAGGCGATGAAGGCTTTGCCCTGCGCAAGGGGGATGATGCCCTGGCTGAACAGTTCAACGAGTGGATCGCCGCCCGTCAGGCCGATGGCTGGCTCAAGGCGCGCCATGACTACTGGTTCAAGTCGCTGGCCTGGGAAGCGCAGGTCGCCAACCCCTGATGCTGATTGCTCTAAAAGAGACCATCCGGCGCATCGTCCGTGGGGCATGTCGGAACATCAACTGGCTGGATGGGGCGATCGCCCTGATCCTGCTGCTGGCTGGCCTCTGGCTGGCCAGCCGCTTGCACATCGGGGTGGCCTATCAGTGGCGCTGGCATGAGGCCTTCGATCTGCTGTTCACCCCTGGCCCTCACGGCGAGTTGCCCTACTTTTTCAGCGGTCTGCTCACCACCTTGCGCATCGCCCTGCTCGGCATGGTGCTGGCGCTGCTGCTCGGCACTGCGCTGGGGGTAGCCGCCTTCAGCCGCCGCCCCTGGCTGGTGATGCCCGCGACCCTGTTTATCCAGCTGATCCGCAATCTGCCGCCGCTGGTTTTTATCTTCATCTTCTATTTCTTTATCGCCAACCAGCTGCTGCCTGCGAGCGGCCTCTCTCGCTGGCTCGGCACCGTATCACTCTCCCCGTGGCAAGAGGCGCTGTTTGGCCCACCTGCCCGCTGGGAAAACCTCATCTCAGGCACCCTCTGCGTTGGCATGATCAGCGCAGCCTTCGTCGCCGAGATCGTCCGTGCCGGGCTTGCCGCCATCCCCCGTGGCCAGTGGGAGGCGGCGCAGAGCCTCGGGCTCTCCCCCTGGGTGCGGCTGCGCCATGTGATCCTGCCGCAGGCCATGCTGCTGATGCTCCCCCCCCTCACCGGCCAGCTTATTGCGCTGGTGAAGGATACCGCCATCGTTTCCCTTATCTCGGTGCAGGAGCTCACCTTCGTCGGTACCGAGATGGCCAACTCCAGCGGACTGGTCTACGAGATCTGGCTGCTGGTGGCCGCGGCCTATTTATTTATATGTTTGAGTCTGTTCGTATTGCTGAGCCGACTCGAAGCAAGACAAGGAGCACGCACATGCTGACGTCCCTGTTGCTGGCGACCGTATTGCAAGCGGAAGCCATCGGCGGTTATGCCGCCGGTTGCCTGAAAAACGGCGTATCCCTGCCCCTCGAAGGGCCGGGTTATCAGGTGATCCGCACCAAGCGGCTGCGCTACTACGGCCACCCCGACCTCATCCACTATCTGCAAGCGCTGGCCAACCAGACCCGCATGGCCGGGCTGCCAGATCTCTACATCGCTGATCTGGCGATGGCCCGTGGCGGCCCCTTTACCTCCGGCCATCGCAGCCATCAGACCGGACTTGATGCCGATATCTGGTTTCGCATGGCCAACCGTCCCATCAGCAAATGGGAGCAGGATGCCCCCAAGGAGTGGGCGCTGATCGACGAACCCAGCTACAAGATGTTACCGGGCCGCTTTGGCCCCCAGCAGCTCACCCTGCTGCGGCTTGCGGCCAGCAAACCCGAGGTGGCCCGCATCTTCGTCAATCCGGTGATCAAATCCGCGGTCTGCCAACAGGCTGGTAACGAACCTTGGGTCGCCAAGCTGCGCCCCTGGGTGGGCCACTTCAGCCACTTCCACGTACGGCTGCGCTGCCCGGCAGGCAGCCCCGATTGCGAACCACAGGCTCCCATTCCGCCCGGCAATGGCTGCGGGGAAGAGCTGGCCTCCTGGCTCGAAGACAAGCCCCAGTTGCCCAAGGTCTCCGGCATCAACAAGCGACCTGAGCTACCTGCGCGTTGTGGCAACTGACCCCAAGCTGGTATGGTGATGCACTCTTGGTCGTACACCATCCATGGCGCACTATCGACTCGAAATACCAAAGGAGAACAACAAGATGGCCACCTCACTCTGGCGCAGAACCACGCAGAGCCTGTTGACCCTGCCCCTGCTGCTCGGCCTGACCGGCTGCGGCATGAACAACATTCCGACCCTGGATGAGCAGGTCAAGGCGAGCTGGGGGCAGGTTGAGAACCAGTATCAGCGCCGTGCTGATCTCATTCCCAATCTGGTGGCCACCGTCAAGGGCTACGCCAGCCATGAGCAGGAGACCCTAAAGGCGGTCACCGATGCCCGTGCCCGGGTCGGCAGCGTACAGGTGAGCGATCCTGCCCAGCTCAAGGAGTTTGAAGCGGCGCAGAACCAGCTCTCAAGCGCCCTCTCCCGCCTGATGGTGGTGGTAGAGCGCTACCCCGAGCTGAAAGCGGATCAGCAGTTCCTTGCCCTGCAGGCACAGCTGGAAGGAACCGAGAACCGCATCTCGGTGGCTCGCCGCGACTATATCGAGGCAGTACGCCAGTTCAATACCGAGATCCGCACCTTCCCCGGCGTCATCTGGTCCAAGTTGCTCTACTCGGATCTGGAAGCCAAACCCAGTTTCAGTGCCAAACCCGGTGCCGATGAGGCGCCCAAGGTCAGCTTCCAATGAAGATGATGCTGCGTGCACTGCTCCCTTTTCTGCTGCTCTGGATGGCGGCGCTGCAGGCCGCGCCGAATTTTCCGGCCTTGAGCGGACGGGTGGTGGACGAGGAGGCGCTGATGTCCCGCAAACAGGCCCATCAACTGACCCAACAGCTGGCCGCCTTTGAAAAACGCAGCGGTATCCAGCTGGTGGTGGTCTCCGTCGACAGCCTCGATGGGGAGACTATCGAGGAGTACGGCTACCAGCTCGGTCGCCACTGGGGGATCGGCCAGAAGGGCAAGAACAACGGCGTGCTGTTGCTGATCGCCCAGGGTGAGCGCAAGGTGCGGATCGAGGTGGGATACGGGCTGGAAGGCGCCCTGCCCGACGCCATCGCCGCCAACATCATTCATGGTCGCATTCTGCCCGCCTTCAAGCGTGGCGATATGGTGGCCGGGATCATGGCGGGCAGCCAGAGCATCATGAAGGCACTCGCCGGAGAATATCAGCCGGTCGAGCAGCCAAAGAGTGACAACGGTGGCGGCCCCTGGCTGTTTATTCTGGTGGTGATTGTGATGATCGTGCTCCACAACCTGCGCGGGGGTGGCGGCGGTGGTCCGGGAGGACGACGTCGGTCGGCCTACATGGCCGGTGGATTGGGTGCCGGCTCCTTTGGTGGTCGCTCTGGCGGCGGATTCAGCGGTGGCGGCGGCAGTTTTGGCGGTGGCGGAGCCTCCGGTGGCTGGTAACAGGAGTAAAGAGACAAATCATGATTTCTAAACAGTTCTTCCACACGCTTCAGGCCAAGGTGCGCGAAGCGGAGCTAGAGACTGATGCTGAACTGGTCACCGTGCTGGCCCCGGCCAGCGATGGCTATCGCTACATTCCCACCCTCTGGGCGGCGCTGCTGGCCATGCTCACCCCGCTGCTGGTGTTCCAGCTCGGCTTCTGGCTCGGCTGGTACGAGATCCTGCTGGTGCAGTGGTCGGTCTGGCTGCTGCTGAGCCTGCTGTTCCACTGGACCCCCATCAAGATGCGGCTCATCCCGAAGAAGGTTCGCCAACACCGGGCGGCCCTGATGGCTCGCCTGCAATTTGTCGAGCAGGGGCTGCACCGCACCCGCGACCGGCTTGGGGTGCTGATCTTCGTCTCTGCCGCCGAACACTATGTAGAAATACTGGTGGATGACGGCATCGCCCAGCATATCGACAACGGCCAGTGGCAGGAGATCATCGACGACTTCGTGGCGCGCGTGCGCAACAAGGAGATTGAACAGGGGTTTCTGGAGTGCGTGGAGCGCGTTAGCGCCATTCTGACCGACGCCTTCCCGGCCACCCGGGATCAAAACGAGCTGCCGGACAGTCTGATCATCCTCGACAAGCCCTGATCCGGTTTAAAAAACCGGCATTCTGCACAAGGGTTAGGCATTCGGAAAAGATTATGAAAAATAAGGGGAAAAGAGGTTGACCCACACAGCCCTTTCCCCTAAATTACGCCCCGTTCCAGCGTAACAGCGCAGCGAACAAAAATTTGGTGAGGTGTCCGAGTGGCTGAAGGAGCACGCCTGGAAAGTGTGTATACGGCAACGTATCGAGGGTTCGAATCCCTCCCTCACCGCCAAATTTAAAAAAACCGACCTCAGGGTCGGTTTTTTTGTTTTCCGGCAAACGCAAACACCTATACCGACAAGCGAGCCAGAGCCTCGCAGCGGCGGATCATCCACGCTCTCACCCCAGACTGCAAAGCACTGATGGAACATCACAGCGTTTCGTATTTTCAGCTCCCGCCCCCTGCCTTGCTTTGTGATTGCCCCACCCGACAAGCGTTCCCTCCTGTCACAACTGGGGAAACCTGGTGATTGCAAGACCATCTCATGACCGTAACACGCCTTCTTTTATGGACGTTACCCAGCGCCTATTAATTGCTCAGCGATTGGATTTCATCCTGAAAAACTGATACTTAAGTAGCTACACTAGCCATTATCAACATGCAGGGACGTGTAAAAGATGAGCTTGATTGGCTTGGTACTGGCGTTGATCGCCATACTTGGCGGCAACATGATCGAGGGTGGTCATCCCAGTGCACTGCTCGATCTGCCCGCATTTCTTATCGTGATAGGTGGCACCATAGGTGCTGCGCTGACCCAGTTCCCTTTCTCCGTCGTCGGCAGCACCATGAGGCGTTTCAAATGGCTGCTCTCTCCCCTCAAACTCGACCTGCTGGAACAGGCCCAGTTGCTGGAGACCCTGGCAGGCAACGCCCGCCGCAGCGGTATGCTGGCGCTGGAAGGGATGATCGAGGAGATCAAGGATCCCTTCCTGAAGAAAGGGGTGCAGATGATGGTCGATGGCTACGAGAAGGCCAAAATCCACGAGGTGCTGGAGAACGAGATCGAGTTCGAGCAGGAAGATCTCGAACAGACGGTCAAATTCTATGAAGCCATGGGCGGCTACTGCCCGACCATGGGGATCGTCGGCGCGGTGTTTGGCCTGATCCATGCCATGGGTCTGCTAGATGCCCCCGACAAGCTGGGCGGCGCCATCGCGGTGGCCTTTATCGCTACCATCTACGGGGTATCCGCAGCCAACCTGATCTTCTTGCCGTTCGGCAACCGCTACAAAGGGTTTGCCCACCAGATCCGCCACTACAAGGAGATGACCCTGACCGGCATTCTCTGCATCGTTGATGGCGAATCCCAAGCGCGCCTGCAAGTTACCCTCGAACCTTATCTGGGAGGTCACGGTGGCCAAAAAGAAAAAGGCTGAAGCACCGGAGAACCACGAACGCTGGCTGGTCTCCTATGCCGACTTCATGACCCTGCTGTTCGCCCTGTTTGTGGTGCTCTACTCCTTTGCCATGGCCAAGCAGTCCGAAACCCGGGTGCTTATCCAGGGCTTTATCGAGTCGCTGGGTAAAATCGGCCTCATCTCCCCGCCTGCCGGCTCACCTTTGATGCAGGGGGGCACAGGGATTCTCGAGCCAGAATCAAAAACTACGCCGAGCAGCCCGAAAGAGGAGACTGTGCTGGAGAAAGATGCCCCCATGGCGGCATCGGACCCCTTCAACGAGACCATAGGTGCCTCGGAAAAACCGAGCGCCACCGAAGCTTGGCCCCACAAGACCAAGGAGCAGGAGTGGGTGCAGGTGACCAAGCAGAAACTGGAGCAGCAGCTAAAGGCCCAGATCGAATCGAAGGATCTGGAGGTCGAGCAGCTTGGCAGCCAGTTGGTGATACGCATCGGCGAGAAGGCGCTGTTTCCCGCCGATTCGGCGTTCCTGCAGCCCCAGTTCATCCCGCTGGTCAACAAGATCGCCGGCATTCTGGCCAACATTCCGGGGCAGGTAGTGGTCACCGGTCATACCGACAACTCCCAAGCGCCGGTGGAGCTCTATCGCAATAACTGGGAGCTCTCGGTGCTGCGGGCCTCTTCCATCGTGCAGACCATGCTGACCAACCCCCAGCTGGATGCCAGACGAGTCATCGCTCAGGGTGTGGCCGACACCCAACCCCGCTTTGCCAATGACACCCCCGAACATCGCCAAGCGAACCGCCGGGTCGATATCACCCTCTCCCAAGGAAAGGCCGCAGAAGAGTCGCTGCAACTGCTCAAGCCCTGATCCCCCCGCTCCCGCTTCGCGCGGGAGCCTCTTTTTAAAAACAAATAACTCAATAATATCAACACCATAAGATCTTAATGATAATGATTGCCATTTATTGTCAAGTGGTCAGGCCTCTGCAATAATGCCGCCCCTCAGGCTTAAATAAAAACAATTATCATTATGAACAAACTGCTTCAGGCATGGCCGGCACTCCTGTGTGCCTCCGCTGGCGCGGCCGATCTCCCCCCTGTGGAGAAGGCTCGCAGCGACGACACCATCATTGTCACCGGGCAACGGGTACAACAGAAACTCTCCGATGTCTCCGGCTCCATCACCGTCATCACCCAGGAAGAGCTGGACCGTCAGGTCGCCAGCGAGCTGACTCATGTGTTTCGCAAGATCCCCGGTGTCTCGGTCACCGGCTCTGCCGGGCGACCGCAAAACATCAGCGTGCGCGGCATCGGTGGCAACCGTATCCTGCTGATCAAGGATGGGGTGCGCGTCAGTGACGGCTTTGGCGCCGACAACATCAATGACAAGGTGGGTCGCTTCAACTTCGACCTTGATGACATCAAGCAGATTGAGGTGGCCAAGGGGGCCGGCTCCTCTCTGCATGGCTCCGATGCCATCGGCGGCACCGTGGTGATGAATACCAAGCAGCCGGAAGATTATCTGCAACAGCAAGATAGCTATCTGGCGGCCAAAACCCTCTACGGTGGCGACAGCAACAAGAAGAAGCTCAGCATGACCGGCGCGGTGCGGGCACTGGAGAACGAACATCTGTTGCGCCTCTCCGGCTGGCGTGGCAACGAAACCGCCAACTTTGAGGAGAACCGCATTCCGGCTGATTTGGATGGCATGAGTGCCTCCACCAGCAGCCGCCTCCCCCTCAATGCCCATCACGCTCTGCGGCTGGAGCTGGACTACTACGAGGATCACGCCAAACGCCAGATGGGCCCAAAGGCGGTGCCCCAACCCGATGGCAGCTGGGATGTGGTCGGTTTTCAGGAAGATGGCGATCAGCGCACCCAGGGCGGCAAGTTCAGCTGGGAAGCCAACGATCTGGGCATGGTCGATACCCTCAACTGGAGCATGTTTGGCAACCAGTCACGCAACGAAGCCAACCAGCGCCAGCTGCTGCGCAACGATGCCCTGAGCGGCTATCCCAGATATCGCAGCCAGCGCACCCTCTCCACGTTCGAGGAGCTGCGCCTTGGCAGTGAGCTGGAGCTGCAGAGCAAGCTGAGCACCGGCTCGCTGGATCACACCTTCAGCTACGGTGTGGAGCTGGAGCAGGCCAACCACGAGCGACCGGTCAGCAATCTGACCCTGGAAGATGGCATCACCACCCAGGGACAGAAAGCCCCCTTCAGCAAGGCCGAGACCCGCCGCGATGGCATCTGGCTGAGCGATGTGATCGATCTGGGCAACTGGCAGTTTACCCCGACCCTGCGCTTTGACCGCCAGCGCCTGCGCGCACCGGACAGTAATCTGGCCGAGAACCACAGCGACCACATCTCCCCCAGTGTGGCGGCCAGTTACCGCTTCAACGAAACATGGCGCAGCTGGCTCAGCTATGCCAACGGCTTCCGCGCCCCCGCTTACGATCAGGTTTACGGCAACATTCCCCACTACTTTGCCATGCCGCCATTCGAGATCATTGCCAACCCCAACCTCAAGGAGGAGACCAGCCACAGTCTGGAGTGGGGAGTGAATGGCCAAAGCGACGACTGGAGCGTCAAACCGGCCGTTTTCTACAACCGCTACTACAACTTCATCGACTGGCGCCAGACCGGTTTTCGCCTCGATGACGGTGTCTTCCTGCGCCAATATCGCAACGTTGCCAAAGCAGAAACCTGGGGCGCCGAGCTGGCCGCCAGCCTCTGGCTGAGCGACGAGTGGGAGCTTTCGACCAATCTGGCCTGGATGGATGGCAAGGATCACCGCGGTGAGCCGCTGCGCACCCAGACACCGCTGGAAGGCAACACCACCCTGCGCTGGCAACAGCTCGACTGGGGGGTTGAGCTCAGTGGCAACTATGCCGCAGCCATGACCAAGGTGCCCCAGTGCGCCAATGCGCAGACTGGCTACAACGGTGCCTGCCAGAGCAGCGCCGGCTGGTTCAGCCTGGACCTCACCGGCGACTGGCAGATCACCGAGGCGCTCAAGGTCAATGCCACCATTGGCAACCTGCTCGATACCCGCTACGTCCGCTATCAGGATGTGGCCGGACTCCCGGCTGGCAGCGACACCTCCCTCTACAGCCAGAGCGGCCGCTACCTGTCAGCCAGCCTCAGCTACCGTTTCGTGGGGATGTGATGAAGCATCATGCAATCATGGCGGCCCTGTTGGCCGCCCCGTTGGCGTGGGCGCAAGAGGCCCTGCCACCGCCGATCCCGTCCCAATCGCACCTGATTTCAGGCAATCCCGTACGCCAGGATCCCTACTTCTGGTTGCGGGACGAGAGCCGCAGCAACCCGGCCATACTCGCCCTGCTCAAGCAGCAAAATCGCTGGAGCGAGCAGCAACTCGCCGCGCAGCAGCCGCTGGAAGCGACCCTGCGCTCCGAATTTACCCGCCATCCGGCGGGTGAACCCGTACCGGACAACTGGCTTGTCCGCGGCGATCAGGCATGGCAGCTGCGCCCGGATGGCTCACTCTGGCAACGCCACGGGGGCAAGGTGCAGCAGCGGCTTCCCGCCAGAGCGGGTGAGGGCTATTACGACGCGGGCGGCTGGACCCTGAGCCCGGATAACCGCACACTGGCCATCGCCGAAGACAGGAGCGGCGATCTCGACTATCAGGTCACCCTGCTCGATATCCAGAGCGGCAAGGCGCTGGCCAGTTTGGCGCAGCGCAGCGCTGATCTCGCCTGGTCAGAAGATGGTCGCACCCTCTACACCATCGCCAATGAGCGCTACACCCTGCGCCCCTGGCAACTGCGCGGCTGGCAGGATGGCCAGGAGCAGACTCTCTATGAGGAGCAGGATCCCGCCTGGCTGCTCAGCCTCTATCGCACCACGGATGGCCAACATCTGGTGTTGCAGGGCAACAACCACGACAGCTCGGAGCAGTACCTGCTCGACTCGGGCAAGCCGCAGCAGGTCAAACCCCGCCAGCGCGGGGTGGAATACTATCTGGACAGTCAATCCGGCTGGGTGATCAAGAGCAACCGGGAGGGGGCGTTTGCCCTCTATTCAGCCAGCACGCCGCTCGGTGAGTGGCAGCGCCTGTGGCCCGCCAAAGAGGAGGATCTCGGCGATCCCGAGAAGTGGCGACTGTTTGATCGCCATCTGGTGGTGCAGTTTCGCCAGCAGGGGGAGGATTGGCTCGCCCTGCTCGATCGCAACGGCCATGAACGCCAGCGCCTGCCGCTGGCCAGTGGCGCCGGAACCGGCTGGCTGCAAGGAGAACATGACCCGGCCAGCGACCGCATTCTGGTGCGCAGTCAGGGCTTGAGTCAGCCCCCCGGCCAGCGCTGGCTGGATTTGACCAGCGGCCAGTGGATCAACGACCAGCACACCGCAGGCAATAAAGCATTGCCCTATCAGAGCGAGCGGCGCTGGATCACCTCTGCCGATGGCACCCGGGTGCCTGTCTCGCTGGTGTGGCGCAAGGATCTGGCCCCTCGCGCCGTACTGCTCTACGGCTATGGCGCCTATGGCACGCCGATGCGCCCCTACTACCAGAAAGAGCTGTTGAGCCTGCTGGATCGGGGCTTTGTCTACGCCATCGCCCATGTACGCGGCGGCGGCATGCTGGGGGAGCAGTGGACCCGCGACGGACGGGGCATCAACAAGCAGAACGGCATCAGCGACTTTATCGCAGCCGGTCACGCCCTGCGCCACTGGTCGCCCGACTCTGCTCCCCTGCCCCTGTTTGCCATGGGGGGCAGCGCGGGTGGCACACTGGTTGCTGCGGCCCTCAACCAGCAACCGACACTCTTTAGCGGCGCCGTGTTGCAGGTTCCCTTCGTCGATCTGCTCGGCACCATGAGTGATCCCGCCCTCCCCCTGACCCGTCAGGAGTATCAGGAGTGGGGCAACCCGGCCAGGCCCGCAGAGTATCAGGCGATGCGCCGCATCAGCCCCTACGACAACCTGCACCGCGCCCCCTACCCGCCCCTGCTGGTCACTACCGCCCTGCACGACAGCCAGGTGCCCTACTGGGAGCCGGTCAAGTGGCTGGCTCGCCTGCGGGAGCACAGTACGGGCTCCGGCCCCTACCTGCTGCTGACCAAACTGGAGGGAGGCCACCGCGCCGGTGGTGGCGATCGGGCTCGTGAATTTGCCTTCTTGTTGCATCTGGCGGGGATCAATCAATGACCCTGCCACTGATTGGGAGTACCACTATGAAACCCCTGTTGCCCGCCCTCTTGCTGGGGCTGGCTGGCTTTGCCACTCAGGCCGCCGAACTGCGTTTTGTCGAACAGGACGCCCCGACCGATCCCCGCCTCTGGCTCGAACAGCAGCTCGGCGTCACCCTGAGTGATGCTCCGGCCTATCAGCGTCAAGGCAAGCTGGGCCACTATCTGCACTATCGCCAGCAGCTCAATGGCGCACCGATCGCCGGTCTCATGGCCGCCGTCAGTCTCGATGAGCAGGGTCGTCCGTGGCGCCTTTATCACAATACCCGGCTGATGCAGGCACAGGCGACGCCATGTGATGAGGCAAGCCGCGCCGGGGTGGATGCCTATACCGCCACGCTGGATGGCGCTGTGTGGCAATTCGCCAGCAGTGACGAGGCCCAGCCCTGGTACTGGCAGGATGGCGACACCCTGACCCCCGCCTGGCGTCTGCTGGCGGTGGAAAGCCAGCCGGGCAACAGCAAGAGCAGCCACTGGCAGCTGTTTGTCACCTGCGATGGCAGCGCCCTGCTGGGACGCACGCTGCAAGAGGCCAGCACCCGTGCCGAAGCGGTGCCGCTGGCAGGGGAAGCGGCCACGGTGCAGGCCCGCATCTTTGCCCTCGATCCCCGCACCCAGCTGCAAGATGGCAACCTGCTGTGGCGCCACGATCTGGTGCTGGACAACCGGGCCTATCGCACCGTGCCGCTCACGGTACAAAAGGTGGATGACACCTACCAGCTGAGTGGCCCACGCGCCCGGGTCGTGGATGGCACGGCGCCGGAAACTGCCCCCTTTAGCAGCCCTGATGCCGATGGCTTCCAGCTGGATCACCAGCAGCCCGCCTTCCTCGATATCAATGGCTACTACCATCTGGATCTGGCTCAGCGCCATGTGGAATCCCTGGGCTACCCGACGCTGATGGGCGGCCCCCTGGCCATCGATACCGATGCAGGGGAGCAGGACAACTCTCTCTATGACCCCTTCCTGCGCCGGTTGGAAATTGGCCGGATCGGGGTACCCGATGCGGAAGATCCCATGGTGATCTGGCACGAATTTGGCCATGCGGTGCAGCACCATATCCTGCCCGACATGGGAGAAGAGGGGGACTGGGGCGCCATCGGCGAGGGCTTTAGCGACTATCTGGCCGCCAGCTGGCGCCAGCGCAGTCACGAAGCCCGCCAGTTCGAGCCTTTCATGGTCTTCAACTGGGATGCCAGGATCAGCGGCCGGACGCCCCGTCAGCTCGATGATCTGCGGGCGCGCTATCATCCGGGCTTCCTCTATCCGGCTCACCTCACTATCAACGGTAGCAACGGCGACCAGCTGTGGGGCACTCCGCTCTTCACCGCGCTGCGCCAGGCCGTTGAACAGTATGGCGAGGTAGCCCGTGACGAGTTCGATACCCTGCTGATTGAATCCCACTTCGGCCTCGGCCCGCAGGTGCGGATGCCCCAGCTGGCGCGGGTCACCGTGGATACCGCCAACCGCCTCTATCCGGATCGCAGTTATGGCAAGCTGCTGGAGCAGGCCTTCCGCCACCACGCCCTGCTGCCCACTCCCATCGCGGCCCGCCTCGCCGATGACAGCTACCTGCTGCCCGGGGAGAAAAAAAGCCTCGCCATAGAATTGACCAACCAGAGCGGCCGCCCCCTGACCGTGGCTGACGCCAGCCTGCTCCCGACCAAGGGGCTCATGGGTGACGGTCACTGGCAGGGAGAGCTCAACGCCGATGGCACCGCCCGCTGGACCATGCCGCTGGAAGCAGCGAGCAACCTGACCTGTGGCGAGGCAGTCACCTTGCCGCTGCAGTTCCAGCTCACCCTGCCCAGTCCCACCGAGCGCCAGACCCGCCTTGACCTGCAACTGCCGATCGGTGAACCGCTCTGGCAGCGGGCCATCGGCCAGGGTGGCCAGATCAAGGATGCGGTGAGCGATGAACGGCACGGCCTGTCCCGCTTCACTCTCACCCTGCCCGAGAGCAAGGCCCGCATCGACAGCGGATTCGTGGTCGCCCTCGATCTGGAGCACAGCAAGCTGGAGCAGCTGGAGATCTGGCTCACCTCCCCTTACGGCACCCGGATCAGCCTGTGGAACAAGGGTTACGCCAGCCATACCCGGCTTAAGGGGGAGTTTCCCCGTGAACTGGTACCGTTCGAATCGCTGGACAAGCTGCACGGCGAACCGCTCGCTGGCCGCTGGCTGCTGGAGATCAACGACACCAGCGCCGGTGACACCGGTCAGTTGCGCAACTGGCGGGTAGCCCAGCAAGTCGGCGCCCGCTGCGACAAGGATGAAGCCCTGCCCAACACCGGCATCATTCCCCTTGAGCAGGATGAAGGGGGGGGCGGCACGGCTTCCCCCCTGCTGCTGTTGCTGGCCCTCTGGCCCCGCCTCTGGCGCCGGAGCACCCCGCGCCGTTGAATCCTGCACCACGGGGGTTACCGCCCCCGTGAACCTGTGACCGAATCAAGGAATGTGAAGTGAAACCATCCGTACTGGTTATTGCAACCCTCTCAGCCCTGCTCAGCGCCTGTGGCGGCGGGGAAGATAACGCACCACTGGCGATCCCGGACTACCGGGTCGATGTCGCCCTGCCGACTGCCGGTACCCTGTGCGCCGATCTGGATCAGAACTGGCAATGTGATCCTGCCGACCCTGCCGTCAGCGGCGAAGGAGTTGTGGCCCTGGTCAGCCGCTCGGCCGACATCGTCAACTCTCCCCTGCTGTTCGTACCGAGGAGCGGAGGACTGCTGCTGGCACATCCGGCCGCCAAAGGGGATCCACAACGGCTACAACCGACCCTGCTCAGCACCCTGTGGCAGAGCCGCATTGCCGAAGGGGTGGCCGCTGATCGCGCACTGACGCTGCTGCTGGCCGATCTAGCGCCGCTGCAACCGGGCAGCGACCGCGCGGCCCTCGCAGGTCTCGGCCAGTTTGATCAGGCGCTGCAACAGGTGGCGATCAGCTTGCAGCAACAGGCCCGCACACGCCTTGCCACCGCCAAGGAGACCCAGTTGCTTAGCACCAGCTATCGCGCCATCAGCCTGATGCTGGCGCAATTGGCTCAGGAGTGGCAGCGCAACGGCCAGTTTGCTGAAGAGACCCAACGCGAGCTGCTGACCCTGTTGGTACAGCAGCAGCCACGCAACCTGCTGACCGTCACCGGCGTCACCACCTTCAGCGATGGCAACGATCCGCTGTTGGAACAGGAACCCGCCGACTATCCGGGACAAGATGCCAGCTGGAATCGCACTCGTCCCCAGCTTGCCTATCGCAAACTCGATGATCGCGGTCAGGTGCTCCCCGACAACGCGCCGAGCTGGCAGTGCGTCAAGGATCTCAATACCGGTCTGGTGTGGGAGGTCAAATCGGATGATCCCTTGAGCCCGGCCTGGAAAAGCAGACCCTTTGCCTATGAGGATGAGCAATTCAAGGCGACCGCAGGCGAGCAGCAAGAGGCCTACCAGCATATTCATAAGAGGATCGAACAGCTCACCGCCGAAGGAGATCTGGCGGCCCTCGCCCGGGCACAGGCGCTGACCACCATGCTGACCACCCGCGCGTATCAGCAGTGGCTCAATGGCGAGCAGCGCTGCGGCATCAGCCAGTGGCGGCTGCCCACCATGGGTGAGCTGATGTCACTGATGCACTACGGTAGCCTGGCCAAGGACCCGCTGGGTCAACGCATCATCGTGGACACCCGTTACTTCCCGGATATCGCCCCCTCGGAAGATGACACCTACCATGGCTACTACTGGAGCGCCACCAGCAACACAGCCCAGCGCTTCTCCGGTGGCCCCATCAGCAAACGCACAGTCCTGCTCCTGGGAGAAGATGCGGGCACCACCTATCCCGCGCTGGTGCAGCAAGATACCTATGTCGAGCTGATGCAGGTACGACTGGTCGCCACTCCCCAATAATCCGAGGAATATCATGAGCCTTTATCGCTTTTCGTTCGCCATGCTGGCACTGCTGGCCCCCCTGGCCCACGGTGCTGCCATTTGTGATGACACCATGGATCGCACCGCCCCCTCTGCCCGTTTTCTTGACCATGGCAACGGCACCGTCACGGATCAACACACCGGCCTCACCTGGATGCGCTGCAAACTGGGGCAGACATGGAGTGGCAGCAGTTGCCTGGGTGAACCGACCGTTTACTACTGGCAGCAGGGGCTGCAAGTGGCGGAGCGGATCCGCAGTGACAGCAGCCATGCTCTCTATCACTTCGGCGGTATCAGCCAGTGGCGCCTGCCCGACATCAAGGAGCTGGCGACCCTGGTCGAGCACGCCTGCTACAAACCCTCTCTCAATGAAGCCATTTTCCCGCGCGCCATGGCGGGGGGCGGTAAAGAGGTCAATGAGGGCTATGTCTATCTGATGAGCAGCACGGTAACCTCCGCCAATGGTCAGCGGGCGTATCTGGATATCACCTCGGGAGATATCGGTCTTCGCGCCATTGGCGCCTACCCGGATCAGGTCTTGCTGGTCGCCAATAAACCCTGACCGCCCCACGCTCGAAACCGGAACGCGATGACGGGAGAGGCTTGAAAGCCTCTCTTTTTATTGCTCTTGCCGCCACCCTACCTCACCCGCCATCACGCTCTTCTCCCGGCTGTGCCCCCTTGCCCGCGATACCGATCTGATCCTGCTCCGCACGCGACATCCCCCTTTCAGGTGATGACGAGGAGCATCTCTCTGCGCTTTTCAGGCCTTTCCCACCCGCCATAACCAGCAAAAAAGCGCGCTTCTTAACAAAATTTAATTACCGGTTAACCGATTAATAATTAACCCGTAAAAATGACATGTAAATCAGTGCGAAAGTGTCATAATGCGTAACATTATTGTTAAGTCGCTTGATTAATTTGGTTAGGAAAAACCTCTATGTTTGCTGATATTTCTGCTCAACATTGGGCTTTTGCCATTTATGTCATCGGTGCCATCACCCTCTGTCTGGTAATGATAGGCCTCGCCGCCCTGCTGGGCGGTCGTGCCTACGGCCGCACCAAGAACAAGCCATTTGAATCTGGTGTCGACTCGGTCGGCAGTGCCCGCCTGCGTTTTTCCGCCAAGTTCTATCTGGTCGCCATGTTCTTCGTCATCTTCGACGTCGAGGCCCTTTACCTGTTCGCCTGGTCTGTCTCCGTGCGGGAGAGCGGCTGGGTCGGCTTTATTGAAGCCACCATTTTCATCGGACTGCTGCTTATCGGCCTGATCTACCTCTGGCGCATCGGCGCACTGGACTGGTCGCCGCGCAGACCGCAGCTGAACAACAAAAACAGTGATTGAACCACAGACCCTTTCCTTGAGGTTGCACCATGAAGTACACCCTGACCCGGATTGACCCGGATGCACCCGTTGAGCGCTACCCCCAGGAGCAGCGCCAGACCGTCGATGACCCACTGGCGCAAGAAGCGACGCGCGGCATCATGATGGGCCGTCTCGAGGAGGTGCTGCAAGACACAGTCAACTGGGGCCGCAAAAACTCCCTCTGGCCTTACAACTTCGGCATCTCCTGCTGTTACGTAGAGATGTGTACCGCCTTCACCTCCCCCCACGATGTGGCCCGCTTCGGCGCCGAAGTTATCCGTGCCTCGCCCCGTCAGGCCGATTTCATGGTGATTGCAGGGACCCCCTTCATCAAGATGGCACCGGTCATCCAGCGCCTGTATGAACAGCTGCTCGAACCCAAGTGGGTGATCTCCATGGGGGCCTGTGCCAACTCCGGGGGCATGTATGACATCTACTCAGTGGTTCAGGGGGTGGACAAGTTCCTGCCAGTCGACGTCTACATTCCGGGTTGTCCGCCCCGTCCCGAAGCCTTTTTGCAAGCCCTGATGCTGCTGCAGGACTCCATCGGCAAAGAACGCCGTC
This sequence comes from Aeromonas sp. DNP9, assembly GCF_001728955.1. Taxonomy (NCBI): domain Bacteria; kingdom Pseudomonadati; phylum Pseudomonadota; class Gammaproteobacteria; order Aeromonadales; family Aeromonadaceae; genus Aeromonas; species Aeromonas sp. DNP9. The sequence continues at coordinate 55,556 of NZ_LYSQ01000021.1, forward strand.
CCCTCTCCTGGGTGGTGGGCGATCAGGGGATCTACCGTCCCCAGATGCAGGCCGAAAAAGAGCGCAAGCGCGGCGAACGGATCAATGTGACCAACCTGCGCACGCCGGATGAGATCTGACCATGAAACTGACTCGTGATTTTCCCAGCAATTACGCCATGGCCCAGTGGCAGCCCAGCGACCACCAGGATGCCAAAGTCATTGGCGAACTGTTTGCTCATTTCGGGGCCGAGCACTTCACCGTGCAGACCACGCGCACCGGCGTGCCGGTGGTCTGGCTCCCCCGCGAACTGCTGCAGGATGTGATGGGCTTTTTGCGCAAGGTACCCTCCCCGTTCGTGATGCTGTTTGATCTCAGCGCCACCGACGAGCGGCTGCGCAGCCATCGCGACGACCTGCCCCAGAGCGATTTCACCGTCTTCTATCACCTCATCTCCATCGACCGTAACGCCGATGTGATGTTGAAAGTGGCGCTGGCCGAGAGTGACCTGCATCTGCCCACCATCACCAACCACTTCCCCAATGCCAACTGGTATGAACGGGAAGTGTGGGATCTGCTGGGCATCACCTTTGATGGGCACCCTCACCTGACTCGCATCATGATGCCCAAGAGTTGGCAGGGTCACCCGCTGCGCAAGGATTACCCGGCGCGCGCCACCGAATTCGATCCCTTCATGCTCGATGCCGCCAAACAGGACATGGAGCAGGAGAACCTGCTGTTCAAACCGGAAGAGTGGGGGCTGGCCCGCGGCAACGAGAATGAGGACTACATGTTCTTGAACCTCGGCCCCAACCACCCCTCTGCTCACGGCGCCTTCCGGTTGGTGTTGCAGCTCGATGGCGAGGAGATCCGCAACTGCGTGCCCGACATCGGCTACCACCATCGTGGTGCCGAGAAGATGGGCGAGCGCCAGTCCTGGCACAGCTACATCCCCTATACCGACCGGGTCGAGTATCTGGGCGGGGTGATGAACAACCTCCCCTATGTGCTGGCGGTCGAGAAGCTGGCCGGCATCAAGGTGCCGCAGCGGGTCGACATGATCCGGGTAATGATGGCGGAGCTGTTCCGCATCCAGAGCCACCTCTTGTTCCTCGGGACCTATATCCAGGACGTGGGGGCCATGACCCCGGTTTTCTTCACCTTCACCGATCGGCAGAAGATCTACACCATCATCGAAGCGATCACCGGTGCCCGTATGCACCCGGCCTGGTTCCGTATCGGCGGTGTGGCTCACGACCTGCCGAAGGGATGGCAACGGCTGGTGCAGGACAACCTGCTGAGCTGGTTGCCCAAGCGCTTGATGGATTACGAAAAAGCGGCGATGCGCAACAGCATTCTGCGCGGTCGAACCATAGGCGTCTCTGCCTACACCACCGAGCAGGCGTTGTCCTGGGGCACCACGGGGGCCGGATTGCGAGCCACCGGCCTCAACTTTGACGTGCGCAAGTGGCGTCCCTACTCCGGTTACGATCAGTTCGACTTTGAAGTGCCGGTCGGCAGCAATGGCGATGCCTACGACAGAGCCACCGTGCGGATCGAGGAGATCCGCCAGAGCATGTCGATCATCGAGCAGTGCATGAAGAACATGCCGGAGGGCCCCTTCAAGGCGGATCACCCCCTCACCACCCCGCCGCCCAAAGAGCGCACCCTGCAGCACATCGAGACCCTGATCAACCACTTCCTGCAAGTGTCTTGGGGCCCGGTGATGCCCGCTGCCGAGTCGTTCCAGATGATTGAGGCGACCAAGGGGGTCAACAGTTACTACCTGACCAGTGACGGCTCCACCATGAGCTACCGGACCCGGATCCGCACCCCGAGCTTTGCTCACCTGCAGCAGATCCCCTCGGTGATCAAGGGCAGCATGGTGTCGGACCTCATCGTCTATCTGGGCAGTATCGATTTTGTTATGTCGGATGTGGACCGTTAAGTGATCCGCCCTCCCGGCCATGGCCGGGAATTGGGATCGCCGGACGAGCAGTAAAAGGACAAGCCACCAAAGGTCAAGTCATGAGCCAGCAATGTCAGTGTCACAATAATCAGACCCCACAGGGGCAAGGGGCATGCAGCAGCAAACAGGACGACTTCGTTCTGAGCCAGGCTGAACGCGATGCCATCGAACACGAGAAGCACCACTACGAAGATCCCCGCGCCGCCAGCATCGAAGCGCTCAAGATCGTGCAACAGGCCAGAGGCTGGGTTCCTGACGGCGCCATTCACGCCATCGCGGCCGAGCTCGGCATTCCCGCCAGCGACGTGGAGGGGGTTGCCACCTTCTATAGCCAGATCTTCCGCCAGCCGGTAGGCCGTCACATCATCCGCGTCTGCGACAGCATGGTCTGCTACATCAATGGCCATGAAGATCTGCTGGCCGGTCTCAAGGAGGTGATGAACCTCGGCCCCGGTCAAACCACCCCGGATGGCCGCTTCACCCTGCTGCCGGTCTGCTGTCTTGGCAACTGCGACAAGGGGCCAGCCATCATGATCGATGACGACACCTATGGCGGCCTCGATCCGGTGACCTTGCTGAAAACGCTGGAGGCTTACCCATGAGCCTGCCGCAAAACAAGATCCTCGCCTCTCTTGGCACCGCCAATCGCACCCCGCGAGCCTCCGAGACCCACCCGCTCACCTGGCGGCTGCGGGATGACGGCCAGCCGGTGTGGCTGGAGGAGTATCAGGCCACACAGGGCTATGAAGCCGCCCGCAAGGCGCTCGGCCAGATGAGCCCGGACGAGATTGTCAGTACCGTCAAGGATGCCGGTCTCAAGGGGCGTGGCGGCGCGGGCTTCCCCACTGGTGTGAAGTGGGGGCTGATGCCCAAAGACGAGAGCATGAACATCCGTTACCTGCTCTGCAACGCCGACGAGATGGAGCCCAACACCTGGAAAGATCGCCTGCTGATGGAGCAACTGCCCCACCTGCTGATCGAGGGGATGATCATCAGTGCCCGGGCGCTCAAAGCCTATCGCGGCTATATCTTCCTGCGCGGCGAGTATGTAGATGCTGCCATCCACCTGCGCCGTGCGGTGGAAGAGGCCAAGGCCGCCGGTCTACTGGGCAAGAACATTCTGGGATCCGGTTTTGACTTCGAGCTGTTCGTCCACACCGGCGCCGGCCGCTACATCTGTGGTGAAGAGACGGCGTTGATCAATTCGCTGGAAGGGCGCCGCGCCAACCCGCGTGCCAAACCCCCCTTCCCCGCCGTCTCAGGTGTCTGGGGCAAACCCACCTGCGTCAACAACGTCGAAACCCTCTGCAACGTCCCCGCCATTATCGGCAACGGGGTCGCCTGGTATCACGGGCTGGCGCTGCCGGGCTCGGAAGATCACGGCACCAAGCTGATGGGCTTCTCCGGCAAGGTGAACAACCCCGGGGTCTGGGAGCTGCCGTTTGGCATCACCGCCCGCGAGCTGTTTGAAAATTACGCCGGCGGGATGAAGAGCGGCTATCGCCTGAAAGCCTGGCAACCGGGCGGCGCGGGCACCGGCTTCCTGCTGCCGGAGCACCTCGATGCCCAGATGTATACCGCCGGTATCGGCAAGGTAGGTACCCGGATGGGGACCGGCCTCGCCATGGCGGTGGATGACTCCATCAGCATGGTCTCCCTGCTGCGCAACATGGAGGAGTTCTTCGCCCGCGAGTCGTGTGGCTGGTGCACGCCCTGCCGCGACGGCCTGCCCTGGAGCGTCAAGCTGCTGCGGGCACTGGAACGTGGCGAAGGGCAATCCGGCGATCTGGCGACCCTGGAGCAACTCTGCGGTTTCCTTGGCCCGGGCAAGACATTCTGCGCCCACGCACCGGGCGCCGTCGAGCCGCTGGCCAGCGCCATCAAATATTTCCGCTCCGAATTCGAGGCCGGGATCAAAGGCAGCGGTGATAACCGCAAGCCGGTCAAAGGGATCCAGCCCAATCTGCTGGGCGAGCGCTGGTAACGACACCACAGATTTCACAAAACAGGTTTCAGGGAAGTTGTATGGCAACCATTTATGTAGACGGCAAAGAGTACGAGGTAGACGGAGCAGATAACCTGCTGCAAGCCTGTCTGTCGCTGGGTCTGGACGTCCCCTATTTCTGCTGGCATCCGGCGCTGGGTAGCGTTGGCGCCTGCCGCCAGTGTGCGGTCAAACAGTATCAGAATGCCGATGACAAACGCGGTCGTCTGGTCATGTCCTGCATGACCCCGGCCACCGATGGCAGCTACATCGCCATCGAGGATGAAGAGGCTAAAGAATTTCGCAAGAGCGTGGTGGAGTGGCTGATGACCAACCACCCCCACGACTGCCCGGTGTGCGAAGAGGGCGGCGCCTGCCACCTGCAGGACATGACGGTGATGACCGGCCACAACAGCCGTCGCTACCGTTTCACCAAACGCACCCACCAGAATCAGGAGCTGGGCCCCTTCATCGGTCACGAGATGAACCGCTGCATCGCCTGCTACCGCTGCGTCCGTTACTACAAGGATTATGCCGGTGGCGAGGATCTCGGGGTCTATGGTGCCCACGACAACGTCTATTTCGGACGGGTCGAGGATGGCACCCTGGAGAGTGAATTTTCCGGCAACCTGGTGGAGGTCTGCCCCACCGGCGTCTTCACCGACAAGACCCACTCCGAACGTTACAACCGCAAGTGGGACATGCAGTTTGCACCCAGCATCTGCCAGCAATGCTCCGTGGGTTGCAACATCAGTCCGGGCGAGCGTTATGGCGAGCTGCGCCGCATCGAAAACCGCTTCCACGGCAGCGTCAACCACTACTTCCTTTGTGACCGTGGCCGCTTTGGCTATGGCTACGTCAATCTGGCGGACCGTCCGCGCCAACCGCTGCTCAAAGATGGCGACGACCAGCTGACCATCACAGTCGATGGCGCCCTCAACCGAGCCGCCGATGCCCTGCGCAGCGCTAGCAGCCTCATCGGCATCGGCTCGCCCCGCGCCTCGCTGGAGAGCAACTTTGCCCTGCGCGAGCTGGTGGGTGAAGCCAACTTCTACGCAGGCGTCGAGCAGGCCGAGTGGGCCTGTCAGCTGAAGATGCTGCAGATCCTGCAACAGGGCGGCGTGCCGACTCCGAGCCTGCGGGACATGGAAGAGGCCGACGCCATTCTGCTGCTCGGCGAAGATGTCACCATGAGCGCAGCCCGTATCGCGTTGGCGCTGCGCCAAGCCGTCAAGGGCAAGGCCCGCGAGCTGGCCCGCAAGATGAAGGTCGATCTGTGGCAAGTCGCCGCCGTACAGACCCTGGGTCAGAACGAGCGCTACCCCCTGCTCATTACCAGCCTCGACACCACCCGTCTTGACGATGTGGCGGCCGACAAGCTGCACGCCCCCTATGCCGATCAGGCGCGCATTGGCTTTGCCATCGCTAACCTGCTCGACCCGGCCGCACCGGCCGTGAGCGACCTCTGCCCCGAACAGCAGGTACAAGCGGCTCGCTGGGCCGAGCTACTCGGCAACGCCAGGAAGCCGCTCATCATTGCAGGCTCCACTGCCCGCGATGTGGCGCTGCTTGAGGCGGCCAGCAACATTGCCCGCGCCCTGAAAGGCCGTGGACAGGAAGCCAACATCGCGCTGGTTGGCCAGGAGGCCAACTCGCTGGGTCTGGCCATGCTGGGCGCTCAAACCTTGTCAGACAAGCCGCTCGAAGCCGCCCTTGCGCGTATCGAGGCCGAAGAGGGGTTGGCGCTGGTCACTCTGGAGAACGATCTCTACCGCCGCGCGCCGCGCAACCGGGTGGATGCTGCGCTGGCACGGCTGCAGCACCTGCTGGTCATCGACCATCAGGCGACCCCGACCGCCAACAAGGCAGATCTGGTGCTGCCAGCGGCCAGTTTTGCCGAGGCCGATGGCACCCTGGTGAACATGGAAGGGCGCGCCCAGCGCTTCTTCCAGGTCTATGCGCCCGCCTTCTACAACGCCGATATTCAGGTGCGTGAAGGGTGGCGCTGGCTGGCAGCGCTGCAAGGGGCGATAGAACGCAAGCCGCTGCGCTGGCAGAACTTCGACCAGGTCAATCATGACTGCGCCACCAGCAATCCGCTGCTCGCTACCATGCTGGAAGCGGCGCCCAACGCAGGCTTGCGGATCCGTGGCATGCGGCTGGCCCGTGAGCCACACCGCTACAGTGGTCGCACCTCCATGCTGGCGGATCAGAATGTCAGCGAACCGCGGGTAGCGCAAGATCCCGACTCCCCCTTCAACTTCTCCATGGAAGGGTATGCCGGAGCCCGTCAGCCGCTGCCGCAAGTACCGTTCGCCTGGGCGCCGGGCTGGAACTCTCCCTCCGCCTGGAACAAGTTCCAGGATGAAGTGGGTGGCAAACTGCGTGCCGGCGATCCGGGTCGCCGTCTGCTGGAAGCAACAAACCCGCAGGCAGAAGGCAAGGCGCTGCTCGGCTGGTTCACCACCATCCCCGCCCCCTTCAAGGCCGCAGAGGCGCTGCAAGTGGTCAATTATGCCCAGCTGTTTGGCGGTGAGGAGCTGTCGGCCCGCAGCCCGGTTATTCAGGCCCGGATGAACGAACCCGAGCTGGTGCTCAATCCCCTTGATGCGCAGCGTCTGGCCCTCCACGGGGGCAGTCAGGTCTCCTTCTCCTGGGGCGGTAGCCACTGGCAACTGCGTCTGCGGCTTAGCGAGCAGCTGAGCGCCGGTCTGGTGGGGCTCCCCCTTGGGGTGAACGGCCTGCCGACGGCCCTGCAACAAGCCTCAATCACTAACCTGCAGGAGGTGATCGCATGAGCGAGTCGCTGATCGATCTGTTGCTGGAGGTGGGCAAGGCACTGATCGTGCTGGTGGGGATCGTAGGGGCTGGCGCCTTCATGAGCTTCATCGAGCGCCGTCTGCTGGCCCTGTGGCAGGATCGCTACGGCCCCAACCGGGTGGGGCCGTTTGGTCTGCTCCAGCTGGCCGCCGACATGATCAAGATGTTCTTCAAGGAGGACTGGATCCCGCCGTTCGCTGATCGGCGGATCTTTATCCTGGCCCCCATCATCGCCTTCACTGCCTTTATTCTGGCGTTTGCGGTGGTGCCCATCACCCCCACCTGGGGCGTGGCGGATCTCAACGTGGGGCTGCTCTACATCCTGGCCATCGCAGGGCTGGCGGTCTATGCGGTGCTGTTCGCCGGCTGGTCGAGCAACAACAAATACTCATTGCTCGGCAGCTTGCGCGCCTCGGCCCAGACCCTCTCCTACGAGGTGTTTCTTGGGCTATCCCTGATGGGGATTGTGATCCAGACCGGCAGTTTCAACCTGCGCGACATCGTCGAGGCACAGGCAGATTTGTGGAACGTGGTGCCCCAAATTCTGGGTTTTGTCACCTTCCTGTTTGCCGGTGTCGCCGTCACCCACCGTCACCCGTTCGATCAGCCGGAAGCCGAGCAGGAGCTCGCCGACGGCTATCACATCGAGTATGCGGGGATGAAGTGGGGTCTCTTCTTCGTGGGCGAATATATCGGCATCGTGCTGATCTCCTCGCTCATCGTGACCCTCTTCTTCGGTGGCTGGCACGGCCCCTGGCTGCCCCCCTTCATCTGGTTTGCCCTGAAGACCGCCTGTTTCATGGTGTTCTTCATCCTGCTGCGGGCCTCCCTGCCTCGCCCGCGCTTTGACCAGGTGATGTCGTTTGGCTGGAAAGTCTGCTTGCCGCTGACCCTGATCAATATGCTGGTCACCGCGGCAGTTGTACTGATAAGTACGCAGTGAGGCACTCAATATGAAAATTGTTAGCATTATTCAGGGTGTCGGCACCCAGTTACGCAGTCTGGCCATGGTCTTCTCCCATGCCTGGCGGCCCCGTGAAACCCTCAACTATCCGGAACAGGCTGTCTATGCCGCCCCCCGCTACCGCGGTCGCATCGTGCTGACCCGTGACCCCGACGGGGACGAGCGTTGCGTGGCCTGCAACCTCTGCGCAGTTGCCTGCCCGGTCGGCTGCATCTCGCTGCAAAAATCCGAGCGGGAAGATGGTCGCTGGTATCCGGAGTTCTTTCGCATCAACTTCTCTCGCTGCATCTTCTGCGGCCTGTGCGAAGAGGCCTGCCCCACCACTGCCATCCAGCTGACACCGGATTTCGAGATGGGTGAGTATCGCCGCCAGGATCTGGTGTACGAGAAGGAAGATCTGCTGATCAGCGGGCCCGGCAAATACCCGGACTACAACTTCTACCGCATGAGCGGGATGGCCATCGACGGCAAGCCGAAAGGGGATGCCGAAAACGAAGCCAAGCCCATCGATGTCAAGAGCCTGCTGCCCTGAGGAGTCAATCATGGAACTGGCATTTTATGCCTCGGCCCTGGTGGCCATTTACAGCACGCTGCGGGTGATCAGCACCAGCAATCCCATGCATGCGCTGCTCAATCTCATCATCTCCCTCATCGCCGTGGCCATGATCTTCTTCTGCCTGGGTGCCGCCTTTGCGGGCGCCCTGCAGGTGATCGTCTACGCCGGCGCCATCATGGTGCTGTTCGTGTTCGTGGTGATGATGCTGAACCTAGGGAGTGCCCAGGCACAGGAGAAAAAGTGGCTCACCCCCATGACCTGGGGGGGCCCAGCCCTGCTCTCGCTGATCCTGCTGGGCTTTCTGGCCCACGGCATTCTCGGGGTGACCGGGGGCCTGATCGGAGTGACCGAGGTGACCGCCAAGCAGGTGGGTGTCGAACTCTTTGGCCCCTATGTGCTGGCGGTGGAGCTTGCCTCCATCCTGCTGCTGGCGGGTCTGGTAACCGCCTATCACCTGGGTCGGGAAGAGAAGAGCGGTGAAGTGCTCTCCGTCCCGCGCTCTGCACAAGAAGGAGGTCAGCAATGAATGGAATCCCTATGGAGCACGGCCTCCTGCTGGCCGCGGTGCTCTTCTGCATCGGCTTGTGCGGTCTGCTGATCCGCCGCAACCTGCTCTATATCCTGATGAGTATCGAAATAATGATGAATGCCTCGGCACTGGCGTTTGTGGTGGCGGGTAGCCGCTGGGCCCAGGCCGATGGCCAGATCATGTATATCCTGGTGATTTCTCTGGCGGCAGCGGAGGCCAGTATCGGCCTCGCCCTGTTACTGCTGCTCTATCGTCGTTACCACACCCTGAACGTGGACACTGTGAGCGAGATGCGCGGATGAGCCTCTTATATCTGACTTTTCTATTTCCGCTGCTGGGATGGCTGGTGCTGGCTTTCTCCCTCGGCCGGTTTGGTGAGCGTACCTCGGCGCTGATCGGGGTAGGCTCCATTGGCCTGTCGGCCCTCACTACCCTGTGGGTGGGCATCGACTTTCTGGGCAACCCGCCCGAGGGGGGCGTCTATGTCCAGCGCCTGTGGCAATGGATGGCGGTGGGCAACTTTACCCCGAGCTTCTCGCTGGCACTGGATGGCCTGTCGCTGACCATGCTGGGGGTGGTGACCGGGGTGGGCTTCTTTATCCACCTGTTCGCCTCCTGGTATATGCGCGGGGAAGAGGGTTACTCCCGCTTCTTCACCTACACCAACCTCTTTATCGCCAGCATGCTGTTTCTGGTACTGGCCGATGACCTGCTGTTTGTCTACCTCGGCTGGGAAGGGGTGGGGCTGTGCAGCTACCTGCTGATCGGCTTCTACTATAAGGATCGCAACAACGGCGCAGCGGCCCTCAAGGCATTTGTCGTGACCCGGGTGGGGGATGTCTTCCTCGCCATCGGCCTGTTTATCCTCTATCGCGAACTGGGCACCCTCAATATCCACGAGCTGCTGGTGCGCGCCCCCACCCTGTTTGCCGATGGCTCACCTGCCCTGTCGCTGGCCTGCCTGATGCTCTTGGGCGGTGCGGTCGGCAAATCGGCCCAGCTGCCGCTGCAAACCTGGCTGGCGGATGCGATGGCAGGCCCGACCCCTGTCTCGGCGCTGATCCACGCCGCCACCATGGTGACCGCCGGTGTCTACCTGATTGCCCGTACCCACGGCCTGTTCCTGCTGGCGCCAGAGATCCTCCATCTGGTCGGGCTGGTTGGCGCCATCACGCTAGTGCTGGCAGGCTTTGCCGCGCTGGTTCAGACCGACATCAAGCGGATCCTTGCCTACTCCACCATGAGCCAGATTGGCTACATGTTTCTGGCACTAGGTGTCGGCGCATGGGAAGGGGCCATCTTCCACCTGATGACCCACGCCTTCTTCAAGGCGCTGCTGTTCCTCTCCGCCGGTGCCGTTATCGTTGCCTGCCACCATGAGCAGAACATCTTCAAGATGGGGGGGCTGCGCAAGAGCCTGCCGCTGGTTTATGCCTGCTTCCTGGTGGGGGGCTCGGCGCTGGCGGCGTTGCCGCTGGTCACTTCCGGTTTCTACAGTAAGGACGCCATCCTGTGGCAAGTAGCAGCCTCTGGCCAACGCGCGCTGCTGTGGGCAGGTCTGGTAGGGGCATTCCTCACCTCGCTCTACACCTTCCGGCTGATCTTTATCGCCTTCCATGGCAAAGAGCAGACCAAAGCCCATGCGGGCCACGGTCTGGCTCACCATCTGCCGCTGCTGGTATTGCTGGTGCTCTCCACCGGCATAGGCGCGCTGATCACCCCGCCACTGGCAGGTGTACTACCCGCTGGCCCGGGGGACAATATCGAAGAGGGTCGCCATGCTCTGGAGGTAGCCTCCGGCATCATCGCCATTGCTGGCATCGCGCTGGCCGCGTTTCTGTTCCTCGGTGAGCGCCGTCTGGCCACCTCCATTGCCAACAGCGCGCCGGGCCGCCTGCTCAGCGCACTCTGGTTCAACGCCTGGGGCTTTGACTGGCTCTACGACCAGCTGTGGGTCAAACCCTATCTGCTGGCGACCCGGCTGCTGGCCCGCGACCCGCTGGACTGGATGATGGGCCTGCCCGCCTGGCTTGCCCTGCGTGGCAACCAGCTGCTGGCCTGGACCGTGACCGGCAAGTTGCGCTGGTATGCCGCCTCCATGGGGATCGGCGCCGTGCTGGTGCTGGCGCTGTTGCTACTGGGGTAACGCGATGAACAACCGGACAATCATACAGCCAGGCTGTTTGCTCTCCCTGATGGAACAGGGAGCGCAATCTCATATGAACTTGAACGAGAGCTGATACCGTGACCTTACTCTGGATCTTGCTAATTCCTTTTATCGGCGGCTTGCTCTGCTGGCAGATGGAGCGTCTCGGCGGGCAGTTTGTCCGCTGGGTTGCCCTGCTCTCCATGAGCGCCAGCCTGCTGCTCTCCTGTGCCATCTGGCTAAGTGGTGATTTTTCCCTTGCCGCCACGGGTCTCGACAGCGCGGGCGTCTCCGGTGCTGCCTCCGCCTGGGCCGCCGAGTGGCGCCTGCCGTGGATCCCCCGCTTCGGCATCTCTTTGCATCTGGCGGTGGATGGCCTGTCGCTCTTGATGGTGATCCTCACCTGCTTTATCGGGGTGCTAGCCATTCTCTGTTCGTGGAAAGAGATCGTGCAGCGCATCGGCTTCTTCCACCTCAACCTGCTCTGGATCCTGGGCGGCGTGCTCGGGGTCTTTATGGCGCTGGACCTGTTCCTCTTCTTCTTCTTCTGGGAGATGATGCTGGTCCCCATGTACTTCCTGATTGCGCTCTGGGGCCATTCGGTCACTGACGGCAAATCACGGATCAACGCCGCAACCAAGTTCTTCATCTACACCCAGGTGAGCGGCCTTGTCATGCTGGTAGCCATCATCGGGCTGGTGCTGACCCACCAGCATGCCACCGGAGTCTTCACCTTCAACTATCTGGAGCTGCTCAATACACCGATGAGCAAGGGCGTTCAGTGGCTGCTGATGCTGGGATTCTTTATCGCCTTCGCGGTCAAGATGCCACTGGTGCCGCTGCACGGCTGGCTGCCGGATGCCCACAGTCAGGCGCCGACCGCAGGTTCGGTGGATCTCGCCGGTATTTTGCTCAAAACCGCCGCCTACGGTCTGCTGCGCTTTGCCTTGCCGCTCTTCCCCGAAGCATCCGCCGAGTTTGCTCCCTACGCCATGGTGCTGGGTCTTGTCGGCATCGTCTACGGCGCCATCGTGGCCTTTGCCCAGACCGACATCAAACGGCTGGTAGCCTACACCAGCATCTCCCACATGGGTTTTGTGATGATCGCCATCTACTCGGGGAGCGAGCTGGCCCTGCAGGGCGCCGTGGTGCAGATGATCGCCCACGGTCTCTCGGCTGCCGGCCTCTTTATCCTCTGCGGTCAGCTCTACGAGCGGTTGCACACCCGGGATCTGCGCCAGATGGGCGGCCTGTGGGGACGCCTGCGCTATCTGCCCGGCGTGATGCTCTTCTTCTCGGTAGCGTCGCTCGGCATGCCGGGCACCGGCAACTTTGTCGGCGAGTTCCTGATCCTGGTCGGCAGCTTCCAGGTTGCCCCTGTCATCACGGCGGTCGCCACCTTCGGTCTGGTGCTGGCCTCGGTCTACTCCCTCATCATGTTGCAGCGCGCCTGCTTTGGCCCCGCCAAGGATGAGAGCATGCTCAAGGGGCTGGATCGCCGCGAGCTGACCATGATGATGGTGATCGCGGGCCTGCTGGTTCTGCTTGGCCTCTATCCCCAACCCGTGATTGACACCGCCAGCAGCAGCCTCATCAACGTGCTGCACTGGTATCTGCTGCCGACTGCTGGAGCCCTGCAATGACTTTCTCCGCTTCCCAACTGCTGGCACTGCTTCCCCTGCTGTTGACCACCGGGGCCATGGCGGCCCTGATGCTGGCCATCGCCTGGCGCCGCTGTGTCACCACCGCCTTTACCGTGACCATTGTTGGCCTTAACCTTGCTCTGTTCTCGCTGCCCATCGTCATGGCGCAAGGGGATCAGGGGGTCACCCCGCTGCTGCAAGTGGACAGTTACGCCGTCTTCTACATCGGACTGGTGCTCATCGGCGCCCTGGCCACCTGCACCTTCGGTCAATCGTGGCTGAAAGCCTACCCGGACAACCGGGAGGAGTTCTTCCTGCTGCTGCTGATCGCCACTGCCGGTGGTCTGGTGCTGGCCTGCTCCCGTCACCTCGCCTCTCTCTTTATCGGGATCGAGATGCTGACCCTGCCGATGTTCGGTCTGGTGGGTTACGCCTACCGCGAGCGCCACTCGCTGGAAGCCGCGGTGAAGTACATGGTGCTCTCTGCCGCCGCCACCGCCTTCCTGCTGTTTGGCATGGCGCTGCTCTATGCACAGGCAGGCAGCTTGAGCTTTGCTGCCCTGGGGCAGTCCCTGGCCGAGAGCCCGGCTCACCACCCGCTGCTGATGGGGGGTTTGGGGTTAATGCTGGTCGGCTTTGCCTTTAAATTGTCGCTCGCCCCCTTCCACCTCTGGACCCCGGATGTCTACGAAGGTGCCCCGGCACCGGTAGCCACCTTCCTCGCCACCGTCAGCAAGGTCGCCGTGTTTGCCGTGCTGCTGCGCTTCTATCTGGCGGTACCGGCGGCAAGCGATCCCATGATCCACTGGCTGCTGGCAGCCATGGCGGTCATCTCCATCCTGGTCGGCAACCTGCTGGCCCTGGTGCAAACCAACATCAAACGGATGCTGGGTTACTCCTCCATCTCCCACTTCGGCTACCTGCTGGCGGTAATCGTGGCGAGCCGATTCGGCCAGATGCCGGTGGAAGCAGCCGGGGTCTACCTGCTGATGTATCTCTTCACCAGCCTGGGTGCCTTTGGGGTGGTGAGCATGATGTCGAGCCCCTATCGCGGCAAGGATGCCGACTCCCTGCACAGCTATCGCGGTCTGTTCTGGAAGCGCCCCTATCTGACTGCCGTACTGACGGTGATGATGTTGTCACTCGCGGGCATCCCGATGACCCTCGGCTTTATCGGCAAGTTCTACCTCATCGGCGTCACCGTCGAGGCGCAGCTCTGGTGGCTCTCCGGAGCCATCGTGCTCGGCAGCGCACTGGGTCTCTACTACTACCTCAAGGTGATGGTGACCCTCTATCTGCGCGAACCGGGCATGCAGCAGCGCGATGCCAGCGCCGACTGGGCTCTCTCCTCCGGTGGTTTGGTGGTGCTGCTCTCTGCAGCGCTGGTGGTGTTGCTGGGGCTCTATCCCCAGCCGGTCATCTCTCTGGTACAGGGTTTCCAGCACGTGGTATTGCAGTAACCTTTACCGTCGCTACCCCTCATTACCCGCAAAATCGGCAGCCTTGGCTGCCGGTTTTTTTATCGAACCCTTCCCCTTAAACCATTTACAGGGCTTGAATCGATTCTCCCCTCATCAACGTACTGGGCGACGAAGCCATTGGTTGAATGGGCATCTCGCCTGTCTGACTCACTCAGTTGAACCATAAAAAAACCGGCCAATTGGCCGGTTTCTGTTTTTATGCGCTGGTGCTCTCTCTATTAACCCAGACGAACCCGGGCGTTGCGGAACATCCGCATCCAGGCTCCGTCCTCGCCCCAGTTGTCGGGGTGCCAAGAGTTGGCCACTGTGCGGAACACCCGCTCCGGGTGCGGCATCATGATGGTGGCGCGGCCGTCGGTGGTGGTCACGGCGGTGATACCATCCGGCGAGCCGTTCGGGTTGGCCGGGTACTGCTCGGTCACGCTGCCGCGGTTGTCGACAAAGCGCAGCCCTACCAGACCGCTCTGCTGCAGTGCGTTCAGGTGAGCGGCATCACGCACCTCGACACGCCCTTCCCCGTGGGAGACGGCAATGGGCATCACCGAGCCTGCCATGCCGGCGAAGAAGGCCGATGGGGACTCCTGCACCTCAACCAGACTGAAGCGGGCCTCGAAGCGCTCGGAGCGGTTGCGCACAAAGCGTGGCCAGAGATCAGCACCCGGGATGAGATCCCGCAGGTTGGACATCATCTGGCAACCGTTGCAGACACCCAGAGAGAGGGTATCGCCACGCTCGAAGAAGCGCTGGAACTGCTCGCGGGCGTTGTCATTGAACAGGATGGACTTGGCCCAGCCTTCACCGGCACCCAACACGTCACCGTAGGAGAAGCCGCCACAGGCCACCAGGGTCTGGAACTCCTCCAGCTTGATGCGACCGGAGAGAATATCGCTCATATGGACATCGACCGCTGCGAAACCGGCACGATCGAACGCCGCCGCCATCTCTACATGGGAGTTGACCCCCTGCTCGCGCAGCACGGCCAGACGGGGGGAGACCCCGCGGGCAATGTAAGGTGCAACCACATCCTCGGACGGGTTGTAAGTCAGCTTGGCATGCAGACCCGGATCGGTGGCGTCCTGACGGGCCGCGTGCTCACTGTCGGCGCACTCGGGGTTGTCGCGCAGGCGCTGCATCTGCCAGCTGGTCTCACCCCAGATGGTGCGAAGTGCGGTACGGCTGGCACGATAGACCTCCTGACCGCCCCGCTGCAGGGTGATGAGGTCCCCTTCGCGCACGGTACCGAGCACATGGGAGCAGGCCGCCAGACCGTGACCGGCCAGCAGGGTCATCACCGCCTCTTTATCTTCACGACGCACCTGAATGACGGCGCCCAGCTCTTCGTTAAACAGAGCAGGCAGCAGCTCGCCGCCGATGCGATCGAGCTGGATGTCGAGGCCGCAGTGGCCGGCAAACGCCATTTCGGTCAGGGTGACGAACAGGCCGCCGTCGGAGCGGTCGTGGTAGGCGATCAGTTTGCGATCAGCCACCAGCGCCTGAATGGCGTTGAAGAAGCCCTTGAGCTGGACCGGATTGTCGAGATCCGGCGCCTTGTCACCCAACTGGCGATAGACCTGCGCCAGTGCCGAGGCGCCGAGGCGCTGCTTGCCATTGCCAAGGTCGATGAGGATAAGGTCGGTTTCACCGAGATCGGTACGCAGTTGTGGCGTGACGGTGTTGCGCACATCTTCGACCCGGGCAAAGGCGGAGATGAGCAGGGAGAGCGGCGAGGTGACGCTTTGCTCCTTGCCATCCTGCTGCCAGCGGGTCTTCATGGACATGGAGTCCTTGCCCACAGGAATGGTGATGCCAAGGGCCGGGCAGAGCTCCTCGCCCACAGCTTTGACCGCCTCATAGAGACCGGCATCTTCACCAGGGTGACCGGCAGCGGCCATCCAGTTGGCGGAGAGCTTGACCCGCTTCAGCGACCCGATGTGGGCCGGCGCCAGGTTGGTGAGCGCTTCCGCTACCGCCATGCGGGCAGAGGCAGCGTGGGAGAGCAGCGCCACCGGAGTGCGCTCGCCCATCGACATGGCTTCGCCGTGGTAGCTATCGTAGGTGGCGGCAGTGACGGCGCAATCGGCCACCGGGATCTGCCAGGGGCCGACCATCTGATCGCGGTTGACGAGGCCCGTTACGCTGCGATCGCCGATGGTGATAAGGAAGGACTTCTCCGCCACGGTGGGCAGACGCAACACCCGCTCGGCAGCCTCGCCCAGGGTGATGCCATCAAGCGCCAGCGGCTTGCCCTGCGCCGGCAGGCTTGCAACCTCGCGGTGCATCTTGGGGGTCTTGCCCAGCAGCACGTCCAGCGGCAGGTCGATGGGGTGGTTGTCAAAGTGCTCATCCGAGAGAGTGAGATGTTTCTCTTCGGTCGCGGTGCCGATCACGGCATAGGGTGCGCGCTCGCGCTCACACAGGGCCTTGAACAGCGGCAGCTTGTCCTGCGCTACCGCCAGCACGTAACGCTCCTGGGATTCGTTGCACCAGATCTCCAGCGGGCTCATGCCCGGCTCGTCGCTCTGGATGGCGCGCAGATCGAAACGACCACCGCGCTCCCCGTCGTTGACCAGCTCCGGCATGGCGTTGGAGAGACCGCCCGCCCCCACGTCATGGATAAAGACGATAGGGTTGTCGTCACCCAGCTGCCAGCAGCGATCGATCACCTCCTGGCAACGGCGCTCCATCTCGGGGTTGTCACGCTGGACCGAGGCAAAGTCGAGATCTTCGGCTGACTGGCCGGAGGCCATGGAGGATGCGGCACCACCGCCCAGACCGATGTTCATCGCCGGGCCGCCCAGCACGATCAGCGCCGCGCCGACCGGGATATCCCCTTTCTGGACATGTTCGGTGCGGATGTTGCCGATGCCGCCAGCCAGCATGATGGGCTTGTGGTAGCCACGCACCTCGACGCCATTGTGGCTCGGCACCTCCTCTTCGAAGGTACGGAAGTAGCCGAGAATGGCCGGACGGCCGAACTCGTTGTTAAACGCGGCGCCACCGAGCGGCCCCTCCTGCATGATGTCGAAGGCACTGACGATGCGGCTCGGCTTGCCGAAATCCTGCTCCCAGGGCTGCTCGAAGCCGGGAATGCGCAGGTTGGAGACGGAGAAACCGACCAGACCCGCCTTGGGCTTGGCACCGCGACCGGTGGCTCCCTCGTCGCGGATCTCGCCGCCGGAGCCGGTGGCTGCCCCCGGGAACGGGGAGATGGCGGTCGGGTGGTTGTGGGTCTCCACCTTCATCAGGATGTCGACCTGTTCCTGGTGATACTGGTATTCGCCGTTGGCCGGGCTCGGGAAGAAGCGGCCCCCCTGGCTCCCTTCCATCACGGCGGCGTTGTCTTTATAGGCAGAGAGGACATGATCCGGCGTCTGCTCGAAGGTGTTCTTGATCATCTTGAACAGCGACTTGGGCTGCTGTTCGCCATCGATGGTCCAGTCGGCATTGAAGATCTTGTGACGGCAGTGCTCGGAGTTCGCCTGGGCGAACATATAGAGCTCGATGTCGTTGGGGTTGCGACCCAACTTGGTGAAGTTCTCCACCAGATAGTCGATTTCGTCGTCGGCCAGCGCCAGACCGAGCGCCACGTTGGCTTCGGCCAGGGCTGCGCGACCACCGCCCAGAACATCCACCTGGGTGAAGGGGCGCGGCTCGTGGTGAGCAAACAGGGCGGCAGCTTCGCTCATCTCGGCAAACACCACTTCCATCATCCGATCATGGAGCACGGCGGCAATGGCGCTGCGCTGGGCGGCACTCAGCTCACCCTGCCCCTTGATGGTCAGGTAATAGGCAATACCACGCTCCAGCCGCTTGACCTGTTTCAGGCCGCAGTTGTGGGCGATGTCAGTTGCTTTGGAAGACCAGGGGGAGATAGTGCCGGGGCGGGGGGTAACAAGAAACAGCTGACCGCTGGGGGTGTGTTCGGGGATAGTCGGGCCGTAGCGCAAGAGCTGGCCCAAGGTCGCTCGCTCGGGGGGAGAGAGGGGGCTTGTCAGCTCGGCAAAGTGCACATACTCGGCATAGACATCCTCTATCTCTACTCCGCTCTCTACTCCACTCTCGTTTCTCATCTGTGCGAAGCGTTGCAGCAGTTTTTGGACACGAAAATCAGACAGTGCTGGGGCACCACGCAAGATATCCATATGACCTTTCTCACCAAGTTTTAAAGTGGGGGGGGAATTGAGACGCGCGTATTATAGGGATCTGGCTCACAGCGGACAAACGTTTTTCTCACTTCGTGCAGTGTGACTCTGCGCACACTCTCTGGTATAAAGGTGCCTCTTTTTTGACAAATGCCGATTTTTTCAACAAAGGTACTCACCTACTTGCGCTGCATTTTTCGACTGTTTATCGGGCTGTTGTTGACGCTGACACTGGTTGGCTGCGACTTCTATAGCCCCTCCAGCCAGCTGGAGCAGATCCGCCAGCGAGGCGAGATCCGGGTTGGCACCATCTATGGTCCCACCTCCTATTACCAGCGTGACGACCTCGCCCAGGGGTTCGATTACGAGCTGGCGCAAAATTATGCCGACTGGTTGGGGGTGAAACTCACCATCATCCCGGTCGACACCACTGACCAACTGGTCACCCTGCTGAAAAAGGGCAAACTCGATCTGGCGGCTGCCGCCATCATGGTCACCCCCGAACGGCGCGAGCTGTTTCGCTTCGGCCCGGGCTTCTACCAGGTCTCCCCCAAACTGGTCTACCGCAACGGCAAACCCAAGCCTGCCTCGTTAAACGATATCAAGGGCAAGCTGGTGGTGGCCGCCGGCTCCACCGGGGAAGATCTGCTCAAAGAGATGAGCAAAGAGAATCCGAAACTAGCCTGGAGCACCAGCGACAACGCCGATGTGGAGGAGCTGCTCAAACAGGTGGTGGATGGCAAGATTGACTACACGGTGGTGCAGGATACCGTGCTGGCCCGTACCCAGCGCTACTACCCGGAGCTCACCGAGGGGCTGACTCTGGCCCAGAAGCAGACCGTTGCCTGGGCCATGAGCAAGCTGCCCGATGACAGCCTCTATGCCAGCGTGATCGACTTCTTCGGTCAGCGCTTTATGGATGGTGCCATCGCCAAGCTGGACGAGAAGTACTTCGGCCACGTGCAGAACTTCGACTTTGTCGATACCCGCACCTTCCTCAAGCGCGCCAAGAGCCTGCTGCCCAAGTACCAGCTGCTGTTCCAGACTCACGCCAAGAATATCGACTGGCGTCTGCTCGCCGCCATCAGCTATCAGGAGTCTCACTGGGACCCGCTGGCCCGCTCCTACACCGGCGTGCGCGGCATGATGATGCTGACCGAGCCCACCGCCAAGGCGATGGGAGTCAACGACCGGCTTCATCCGGAAGAGAGCATCAAGGGTGGCTCCCTCTATCTGCAACAGATGATGGAGAAGGTGCCGGATTCGGTGCCCGATGACGAGAAGGTGTGGTTTGCCCTCACCGCCTACAACATAGGTTACGGCCACATGATGGACGCCCGCCGCCTGACCAAAGAGCTCGGCAAGAATCCTGACGCCTGGAGCGATGTGAAAGAGGTGCTGCCGCTGCTGCAGCAAGCGCGCTGGCACCGCAAGGTGCGTTATGGCTATGCCCGTGGCAGCGAGGCGCGCAACTATGTCAACAACGTGCGCCAGTATTACCAGAGTCTGCTCTGGCTCGACAACGAGCAGCAGAAGGCACATCAGCGGGAGAGTCTCGACAACGACAGCGAGCCCGAGCTGGCCGAGCGCCCCACCGCCATCGCCGAAGTGGTCAATCAGATCACCATGCGCTAACCAGCCATTATTCGGCTGTTTTCACACAAACTTCTCTGTTACCATCGATTCACATCGGAGCCTATCCGAAATCGCATTGTTTTCATTATGTTGAGAGATTAAATAACAGCAATTTCGGATGGGCTCCATCAATGACCCAAGGCCGGGATGGCCACCTGAGTTGGGAGGAGACCAAGATGCAAAAACGTAGAAAAATCAGTCTGGTCAGAAAAGCGAAGTGCAGCTGGAGCCCCAGACGCAAACTCAAGCTTAATGACATCAAGCGCAACCTGTGGCGCAGAAATCGATCCTATACCCTGCTTATTGCAGAGCACACAGCATAAACCCGGCATTCGCCGGGTTTTTTTATCTTCTTTCTCACCTGATTATCGTCTTACACCAGCGCCGCCTTGAACTGTACCGACCGCTTGGAGATCAGCGAGTTGCAGTGGTTGCAGAAGTAATCCACCGCGCCGCACGCCTTGAGACGTTCCAGCTCCTGCTGGCAGGTGGGGCAGATGGCCGTGACGCGAACAGGGGCCTGGCACTGGCCACAGGTTTGCTCCTTGCTGCGGGTATCCAGTTCAGCCTGGCATGATGGACAAAGCAGGGCTTCCATAATCAACTCCTCGAAAAGTGGATCTGCCATGGTCTTGTTCCATGGCAGATCCCCCTCACCTTATTCCTCACCTTAACATGGCGAGGATAACAAAGCGGCTGCCGGTGAGGGCAGCCGCAAGGACTTATTTCTTCTTCATTTTCAGCAGGCGTTTGCGCTGACGTTCCTGACTCAGGGTCATGGTGTTCTTCTTCCCTTCAAACGGGTTGACCGACTCCTGGAACTCGACCCGGATCGGCGAGCCCATGATCTTGAGGGACTTGCGGAAGTAGTTAATCAGATACCGCTTGTAGGAGTCCGGCAAGTCGTTCAGCTGGTTGCCGTGGATCACGATACGCGGGGGGTTGTAGCCACCGGCGTGGGCATACTTGAGCTTGACGCGGCGACCATTGACCATCGGCGGCTGGTGATCTTCCTGCGCCATCTGCATGATGCGGGTCAGCATGGCCGTGCTGGTACGACGGGTGGCGGACTGGTAAGCCTCCTGAATGGATTCAAACAGATGGCCGACACCGCTGCCGTGCAGGGCGGAGATGAAGTGAACGCGGGCGAAGTCGATGAAGCCCAAGCGACGATCCAGCTCGTTCTTCACATCCTCTTTCACCTTCTGATCCAGACCATCCCACTTGTTCACCACCAGCACCACGGAGCGACCGGCGTGGAGCACATAGCCAAGGATGCTCAAGTCCTGATCGGTGATGGTCTCCTGGGCGTCGATCACCAGCAGGCAAACGTTGGCATCTTCGATGGCTTTCAGGGTCTTGATAACGGAGAACTTCTCCACCGTCTCGTGAACCTTGCCACGACGACGCACACCGGCGGTGTCGATGACCACATACTTCTGCTCGTCACGCTCCATCGGAATGTAAACGGAGTCACGGGTGGTGCCGGGCATGTCATAGACGATGACCCGATCTTCACCCAGCATACGGTTGGTCAGGGTAGATTTACCGACGTTGGGACGACCAACGATGGCGAACTTGATGGGCAGGTCGGCGAACGGGGTCTCCTTGGTGTCCTCTTTGGTATCGAGTTCACCGGCAGCCACCATGCGCAGCAGG
The DNA here is from genome assembly GCF_001728955.1 of Aeromonas sp. DNP9. NCBI lineage: Bacteria > Pseudomonadati > Pseudomonadota > Gammaproteobacteria > Aeromonadales > Aeromonadaceae > Aeromonas > Aeromonas sp. DNP9. The sequence continues at coordinate 77,063 of NZ_LYSQ01000021.1, forward strand.
GCTTCTTCGTCGAAGTCCTCCTCTTCCTCATCCTGCGCATCTTCATCAGTAGCGGAGTCGACCAGGGTCTCCAGATGGGGAGCCAGGGCCAGTTCCAGCAGGCTCAGCACGCCACGACCGTGGGCGGCCGCGATCTGGTAAACCTCGCCCAGCGCCAGACCGTAAAACTCGGAGACCGCGGAATCACCGTCGATACCGTCGGTCTTGTTGGCCACCAGAAATACCTTCTTGTGGGCCTTGCGCAGGTGCTCGGCGATGGCTTGATCCGCTGCGGTCAGACCGGCACGGGCATCCACCATGAACAGCACGACGTCCGCTTCTTCGATGGCCAGCAGGGATTGCTCGGCCATCTTCAGCTCGATCCCCTCTTCGGTGCCATCGATACCGCCGGTATCGACCACGATAAATTCCAGCTCGCCCAACTTCGCCTGACCGTATTTACGGTCCCGGGTCAGACCGGGAAAATCGGCAACCAGGGCATCCCGTGTACGGGTCAAGCGGTTAAACAGGGTGGATTTCCCCACGTTGGGGCGGCCCACCAGGGCTACTACAGGAGTCATAAAAGCCTCATTCTCAAGACGACAAAGGCTCCGGGTCCGAAGACCAGGAGCCGGATATTCACATTATCGGACGATCAAGGACGCTTGAGGGCGTACAGCTTGCCGTCACGGCTCTGCACATACAGGGTCTCGCCATCCACCAGCGGGGCGGCGTAGAGACCACTGCTATCGAGCTGCTGCATAGCCTTGATGGTACCGTCGGTACGATCAAGCCAATACAGGTATCCTTCCACATCACCCACCACCACATAGTCACCGAAGATGACAGGTGCAGTGACGGTACGATTTTCCAGCTGGGTGTTGGACCACAGCTCCAGACCGTTGCGACGGTCGATGGCAAACAAGTGGCTGCGACTGTCGGTCAGCACGATGGCATTTCCGGTCATCGCCAGATCGCGATAGCCGGAATACTTGCGCTTCCACACTTCATCGCCGGTCATCAGTTTGCGCGCCATCAACTGACCGTTGTAGGCGATGGCGTAGAGCTCATCACCGGCGATCAGCGGGCTGGCATCGACGTCAACCATGCGGTCCAGCTCGGTGGCACCGCGCGGATCAGCCACCTTGGACTGGCGCACAGGCTGGCCATTGCTCAGCAGGGCGATGCCCACCTTGCCATCGGCACGACCGTAAATCACGGCGCCATTGGTGATCACCGGTGCACCGGCACTGCGCAGGGTCAGCGGCGGCTGCTCTTCGGAGAGCGACCACTGCATCTTGCCTTCATCAGTGTCGAGGGCGATCAGGCGACCGGAGGTGGTCAACACCACCACGCGGCCATCTTCCACCGCGGGGCTTGCCACCACTTCACCGGGCACATTGGTCTGCCACAGCACTTCGCCATTCTCTTCGTTCAGGGCGTAGACCACCCCGTTCTCGGAGCCGAGGAACAGCTTGCCGTAACGAGAAACCAGGCCACCGGAGAGACGAGCGCTACGCTTGTCGGCGTTGACCGGCAGGTCGGCCAGATCGACGGTCCAGAGGCGATCGCCACTGGCACGGTCAAAGGCGCTGACATCGCCGTCGCGGGCCGCCGCGTAGATGCGATCCTCTTCCACCACCGGCTTGAGCTGGGAGTAGAAGTCACCGATACCATCACCCACAGTAGATGACCATGCGGTGTCGGCAGTGAAGGCAGATTCAACCTTGGGCAGCGGCGCCATCGGGTTGAGATCCTCTTCGGAACTGAACAGGGAGCAACCCTGCAGAGCGAAGGAGACCGCAGCCCCCAGCGCCACCATCTTGAATAGATTACGCATCCGGTGCCTCACCAGTCGCAACGGCCGGCAGGGCCAGATCGTCCATTTTCAGCTTGAGCTCGGCGCTACCCTGCAGGCCGCCGGCATCCGCCGCCGCCTGATAGGCATCACGAGCCTCTTCGGTCTTGCCCTGCTTTTGCAGCACATCACCACGGGCTTCGGCTACCTGCGCCTTGAAGGCCTCATTCTGGATGGTCGCCAGCTTGGCCAGCGCTTCATCTGCCTTGCCCTGATCATTCAGCACCCGGGCCAGACGCAACGCCGCGATGGGACGAATGCTCTCGTCACCCGTGGTCGCCACCAGCTCCAGCTGCTCGGCAGCCAGATCCAGCTTGCCCGCCTTGACGGCAGCGGCAGCCAGTTGCAAAGCGGCCAGTTCACCGTAGGAGTCACCCTTGTTGGCGGTAACAAACTGCTGTGCCTGCTCGAAACCGGCGGCATCGCCCTTGGCCAGCTGCTCAATCACCTGGTTGTAAGAGTGGGAGGAGGCCTCCATGGTCTCTTGCTGGTGCTGGTTGTAATAGCGCCAGCCGAACAGACCGACCAGACCGATCACGGTCCCGGCAATCACCGAGGTTCCGTTCTCTTTCCACCACTCCTTGATAACCTCAACCTGTTGTTCTTCGGTGGTATAGACTTCCACAGCTTACTCTCCTTTGGCTGCCAGCAGGGCAATGGCGGCGTCAACCTTGACGGTCTGTTGCTCGGCCTGACCACGCAGATATTTGATAGTGATCTCCCCGTTTTGCACCTCGGTCTCACCAAGGATCAGGGCGATTGCCGCGCCGCTCTTGTCGGCACGTTTGAGTTGTTTCTTGAAGTTGCCACCACCGCAGTGGCTCATGAGGCGCAGGTCCGGCAGGGCATCGCGCAGACGCTCGGCCAGCTGGAAGCCAGCCTGCTCGGTCCCCTCGCCCACCATCGCCAGATAGACATCCACCGCCGGGCGGATATCGGCGTTGAGCTCGAGGGTCTCCAGCATCAGCACCAGACGCTCCATGCCCATGGCAAAGCCCACGGCCGGGGTCGGTTGACCGCCCAGCTGCTCTACCAGACCATCGTAGCGGCCACCGGCACAGACGGTGCCCTGGGCACCCAGACTGCTGGTGACCCACTCGAACACGGTCAGGTTGTAGTAGTCAAGACCACGCACCAGACGCTCGTTCACTTCGTATTTGATACCGGCAGACTCGAGCAGGCGCTTGAGCCCCTCGAAGTGAGCCAGGCTCTCTTCGCCCAGATGGTCGAACAGACGCGGGGCACCCGCCAAAATGGCCTGCACCTTTTCATCCTTGGAGTCGAGCACCCGCAGCGGGTTGCTGTACATGCGGCGCTGGCTCTCTTCGTCCAGCTGCTCCTTGTACTGCTCCAGATAGGCCACCAGCGCATCGCGGTAAGCGGCACGCTCGGCGCTCTGACCCAGGGTGTTGAGCTGCAGGGTGACATGCTCGCTGATGCCAAACAGACGCCACAGACGGTGGGTCAGCATGATCAGCTCAGCGTCGATGTCCGGCCCGTTGATGCCAAACAGCTCGACACCGAACTGGTGGAACTGGCGATAACGGCCCTTCTGGGGACGCTCGTGACGGAACATGGGGCCCATGTACCACATCCGGCGTTCCTGGTTGTAGAGCAGACCGTGTTCGATACCGGCACGGACGCAGCTGGCGGTCCCTTCCGGACGCAGGCTCAGGCTGTCGCCGTTGCGGTCTTCAAAGGTGTACATCTCTTTTTCGACCACGTCGGTCACTTCACCGATAGCGCGCTTGAACAGATGAGTCTGCTCGACAATCGGCATGCGCACTTCGCTGTAGCCATAGCTGGCAACGACCTGGCGCAGGATCTGTTCAACCTTCTGCCATACCGGGCTCTGCTCCGGCAGGCAATCATTCATACCGCGAATAGCTTGGATCTGTTTTGCCACGTTGATACTCGAGAAAAAGAGGTAAAATTTGGCCGCATTATAGGGATTTTCCCCCCCAAGGTAAAATCAGGGAATCCGGATGCGGGATTTAAAATCAGTCACCTGGAAAAAGGGCCACCCAATGTGGCCCTGTTTCGCTCACTCCTTGTCCATCGGGATCCGGTTAGCGGGATCCAGCATGGCGGCGCGGGCGCGAATGCGGCGCTCCAGAGTTGGAATGAGATCCTTGTTATCGAGCCGATCGACCCGCTGGCCCCCTTCATAGAAGGCACTCTTGTTGGCGGCACCCGCCAGACCAAGATCGGAGACCAGTGCTTCGCCCGGGCCATTCACCACGCAACCGATGATGGAGACATCCATCGGGGTGATGATGTCTTCGAGCCGTTCTTCCAGCGCATTGACGGTGGCGATCACATCGAACTCCTGCCGTGAGCAGGATGGGCAAGCGATAAAGTTGATGCCACGGGAGCGAATACGCAGAGATTTGAGGATATCGAAACCGACCTTTACCTCCTCCACCGGATCCGCCGCCAGCGAGATACGCAGGGTATCGCCGATGCCGTCGGTAAGCAGCATGCCCAGACCGATGGCAGACTTCACCGCACCAGCACGGAAACCGCCCGCTTCGGTGATGCCAAGGTGCAGCGGCTGTTCAATCTGCTTGGCCAGCAGGCGATAGGCACCGACTGCCAGAAACACATCGGAGGCCTTGACGCTCACCTTGAAGTCCTGGAAATCGAGACGATCGAGATAGTCCACGTGACGCATGGCGGACTCCACCAGCGCCTCTGGGGTCGGCTCGCCGTACTTCTCCTGGATATCTTTCTCCAGCGACCCGCCATTGACCCCGATACGGATCGGGATATTGAGGTCGCGCGCGCAATCGACCACCGAGCGCACCCGCTGCTCGTTGCCGATGTTGCCCGGGTTGATACGCAGGCAATCGGCACCGTACTCGGCCACTTTCAGGGCGATGCGATAGTCGAAGTGGATATCGGCAACGATGGGAATGCGGGTTTGCTGTTTGATGAGCCGGAAGGCTTCCGCCGCTTCCATGGTGGGCACGGAGACACGGACGATATCGGCACCGACCCGCTCGATCCGCTGGATCTGCTCGATGGTGGCGGCGACATCTGTGGTCTTGGTGTTGGTCATGGTCTGCACGGTAATAGGGGCATCGCCCCCAACCGGTACATTACCAACCATGATCTGTCTGGATTTACGACGAATGATGGGTGATTCGTGAGAAGACATGGGAAACAGATTACTCCTGCGGCAGTGAGAAGCGGGCTGTACGACCGTTGTTGTAACGGCTCATATCAAACGACTGCCCCTTGTAGTCAAGCTTGACGGCCATGGGCGCGCCAATGATGAACTTCAGGGGCTCGGCGCCTTCCAGCACCAGCTCGTCGTTGGCCTTCTTCAGACCACTGAACAGGGTCTTGCCGTTGGCATCCTTCACATCCAGCCAGCAATCGGCGGTGAAGCTCATCTTCAGTTGCGGCGCAGTCGCCGGATCAACGACAGCCTCTTCAGATTCAGTGCCATTGGCACCGGATACTGCAGCATCGGTTGCAGTGCCAACAGCCGCACTGACATCGGTCGGGGCAACAGCCGCAGAAGCAGGCGCCAGGGTAGCAGACGCATCGGAGACCACTGCAGGGGCAGCCACGTCAGTGGCGGCCGGTGCGATGGTAGCGCCTTCCACCGGGGCGGTGTTGATCGCATCGGGCGGCGTGATAGCAGGTTCAGCCGGAGTCGAACTGGTTGCACTCATCTCGGTGGCTGCCAGCGCTTCATCACCGGCGGAGCGACGGGAAGTACTCTGCCACCACCAGGCGACCGAGAGCGCAATCAACACCAGGATCACCAGCCAGGTCACCACCTTGAGCCGACTGTCGTTGGCTTGCTGGCGGGAGCGACGGGAGAAGCTCTGCATGTCGATATTGTCGGGAGGAGTCAGACCCAGCTTGTCGTAAGCAGCCAGAATGGTCTCATCGGGGATCCCGACCAGCTTGGCATAGGTACGCAAATAACCCCGAATAAAGGTGTGGGACGTGTGCTTGTCGTAGGTATCCGATTCGATAGCGGCGATCAGGGTCAGACGAAGGTGAATGCGAGACGCAACCTGTTCTCGTGTCCAGCCAAGCTGTTCACGGGCGTTGCGCAGCAATTGGCCTGGGCCTACTGCCTGGGAGTCGTCTTGGAAATCGTGTTGCTGTTCAATAGTCATTGGCTAAATAACGCTTGGCTTGTTGCGAAGTGGGATATTGCCTTACCAGCTCAGTCCCGAATTGGTGAAGTAATGCCGGCTTGTCCATCGCCTGTGCCAGCCGAAGTCTCAACCAGAGACTCTCCTCGTTCTCGTCTGACACATCGGCAAAACGGGCGAGGTAGGACTGCACATCAGGCAGCTTGCCATCTTTCATGGAAAGCTCGGCCAAGTCCAGCAATAACCCTGGATTGCGGGGATTATACCCCAAGGCCAGGCGATAGTACTCGCCTGCTTTATCATTTCTGCGATTTTGCAGCGCACAAAGTGCCGCATTTTCATAGGTATCGGCAATTTTTACGTAACCTGGCTGAATAACAGCCTGGTTGAACGCCTGATCTGCCTCGGCATACCTGCCGCGATCACAGAGGAAGGCACCATAGTTGTTCATTGCGTCAGCATTGGACGGATCCATGGCAAGGGCGTTCTTGTAATGGGTCTCGGCTGCCTTGAAATCTCCTACCTTCTGGTAAAAGTAGGCAAAACCGATCTGGATCTGGGGGTTGGAGGGGTCATACTGGAGGGCGCGGTCAAGATTGAACTTGGCCTGCTCGGCATTGCCCTGACGCAGGTACTGGATACCCAGGTCGAGGCGGGTTTGGGCAGCCGCCTTGAGGTCAGGACCCACTTCACGCTGGGTCGAGTTCTGGCCAGCGTAAGTGGTCTCGGTCACACAGCCTGGCAGCGCGCAGAGCGCTGCCACTACGATCAATGTACGTGTATCCATTCCCTGTCTATACAATGGCTTAGCATTTAAACCATTTTGACGGAAATCCCATCCTGTTGCATCCGATTTTTGATAGTTCGCTTGGTACGGTCAATCACGTCACCCACCAGCTGACCACAGGCGGCATCGATGTCATCACCACGGGTCTTGCGGACAATCACGGTGAAACCGTACTCCATCAGCACCTTGGAGAAGCGATCGATACGGCTGTTGCTCGGCTTGCCGTAAGGGTTGCCCGGGAAGGGGTTGAACGGGATCAGATTGATCTTGCTCGGAGTGTCCTTGAGCACCTTGGCCAGCTCGTGAGCATGCTGCATATCGTCATTGATATGATCGAGCAGCACATACTCGACGGTCACCCGACCACCGTTGGCATTGGATTTGGCCAGGTAACGACGGACACCTGCGAGGAACTCCTCGATGTTGTACTTGTCGTTGATCGGCATGATCTCTGAACGCAACTTGTCGTTCGGAGCGTGCAGGGAGATAGCCAGCGCCACGTCGATCTGGTCACCCAGCTTGTCCAGCGCAGGTACCACGCCAGAGGTGGAGATGGTCACCCGGCGCTTGGAGATGCCAAAGCCGTAGTCATCCATCATCAGACGCATGGCGGGCACCACGTTGGCGAGGTTGAGCAGCGGCTCGCCCATCCCCATCATCACCACGTTGGTGATGGGACGCTTGCCACCGACCACGCGGGCCGCACGCCACACCTGACCAATGATCTCGGAGACTTTCAGATTGCGATTGAAGCCTTGTTGAGCCGTGGAGCAGAACTTGCACTCCAGCGCACAGCCAACTTGAGAGGAGACGCAGAGGGTCGCGCGGTCATCTTCCGGGATGTAGACGGTCTCTACCTCCTGATCACCCACCTGCAGGGCCCACTTGATGGTGCCATCGGCAGAGCGCTGCTCGCGGCTGATCTCGGGCGCCTTGATCTCGGCGATCGCCTTGAGGCGCTCTTTGAGCACCTTGTTGACGTTGGTCATCTGATCGAAATCATCACACCCAAAGTGATAGATCCACTTCATGACCTGATCTGCCCGGAATGGCTTCTCGCCCAGTTCGACGAAAAAGGCACGCATGGCATCCCGATCAAGATCCAGCAGGTTGATTTTTGTTTCGCTCATCAATGGCCTCAGTTCAAACACTTCATCAATTATTGGCTGACGACGTCAGGGGGCGGCATTGTACAAATAATGGGTCTGGCTTTCCACCTGGAGAATAGAGGGATATTGCGTAAACGGCGAAAACAACAAAGGGAGCCGAGGCTCCCTTGGGTCATCATCCACAAAAATCAGCCGCGCGGGCAGATCTCGTTGTCAGAGAAGAAGTAGGCAATTTCGCGGGCAGCGGATGCCGGTGCATCGGAGCCATGCACTGCGTTGCGATCGATGCTCTCGGCATAACAGGCACGCAAGGTACCAGCCAGCGCCTCTTTCGGGTTGGTAGCACCCATGATCTCGCGATTGCGACGGATGGCGTCTTCCCCTTCCAGCACCTGCACCATGACAGGGCCAGAGGTCATGAAGCTGACCAGATTGTCATAAAAAGGCTTGCCCTGATGCTCGGCATAGAAACCGGCAGCCTGTTCACTGCTCATATGCAGCATTTTGGATGCCACCACTTTCAAGCCTGCGCTTTCGAAACGGCTATAGATGGCACCGATCAGGTTCTTGCTGACAGCATCCGGTTTAACGATAGAGAAGGTACGTTCGATGGCCATTGATATCTTTCCTTAACTACAGAGTTTTATTGTTAGAATCCATGTTCGCTGGCGATTATACGTAAACAAAAACCGGAAAAACACACAAATAGGCAACTTTTTATTAAACATCACTCCCTTGCAATCAACATTCACACTCATCTTGACCGAGCTGAGCCGGAAAATATGTGCGCTTGCGCACGATAGTTACCTTAAGCCGCCAAAACCCCATCTTTTGTTCACAATTCGAACAGCATGAAAAAGGCACCCGAAGGTGCCTTGTCTCGCCTATTTGGCTTCCGCCAGCAAGGCCCGCGCTATGGTGCGCATCCCCAGGGTATTGGCCCCCGGCGCCCAGAGAGCATCGCCGTTGTCACTGAAGCAAGCGGCCAGATCGATATGCAACCAGCCCATCCCTTCGTTGGCAACGAAACGGGAGAGGAAACCCGCCGCGTTGGAGGCGCCACCCGGCCCGCCACCCTTCACCGGACGGCTGTTGGCCGTGTCGGCGTAATGGGAGGGGCACTGCTGGCGGTGCCAAGGCTCCAGCGGCAGCGGCCAGGCAGGCTCATGCTCGGCATCGGCATAGGTCATGGCCCGACTTACCAACCCTTTATCGAGGCCAAACAGGGCATTGTAGCGCCCACCCAGCGCCATCACAGCAGCGCCGGTCAGGGTCGCGGCATCGATGATCAGCGGTGCGCCGGACTCGCTCGCCAGTTGCAGGCCGTCGGCCAGCACCAGCCGCCCCTCGGCATCGGTATTCACAATCTCGACCGTGGTGCCGTTCTTGTAGGTGAGGATGTCGCCCAGCTTGTAGGCGTGGCCGGAAACCAGGTTCTCGGCGCAGCAGAGGATCAGCTTCACCCGCTTGTCGAGCCCGCGCAGCATAGCCAGCGCCAGCGCACCGGTGACAATCGCCGCGCCCCCCATGTCGCACTTCATGGTGAGCATCCCCTCGGAGCTCTTCATGGAGTAGCCGCCGGAGTCAAAGGTGATCCCCTTGCCCACCAGCGCTGCCGCTACCGGCGCCTTGGGGTCACGCCCCGGGTTGAAGTCGAGCTCCAGCAATACCGGTTCGCGCGCACTGCCGCGGCCCACTTGGTAAAGGCCGACCCAGCCCGCCTGTTGCAGCGCTTCGCCTTTCAAAATGCGATGACTCACCTTGTCCGGCGCCAGCTCGGTAATAAAGGAGGCCGCTTCCACCGCCAGCTCCAGCGGGCCCAACTGCTCCGGGGTGGCATTGGTCATCTCACGCACCCAGCGGCCGCAGAGCCAACGCGCTTCCAGCTCCTCTCTGTCCTCTTCCGAGGACATGGCCCACTGCAGTTGCACCTCCGCCTTGGGGGTTTGCAGCCCTTGGGCAAAAGCCCACTGCTGTTCACGCTCCCAGTGACCAGCTAGGGTCACTTTCTGGATCCCCTGCTGGCAGAGGCGACGGGCCGCCTGCTGGATATCGAGCAGCGGATTGGCCGTCACCAGATGGATCACCATGCCGTCGGCACGGTGAGAGAGCAGCGCCCCCTCCCCCCACTCGGCCGGTGCAAATTCACGACTTAACCAGACATTCATGCGGTCACCTCCTGCAGCCAGCGGGCGATGGTACGCAGACCGTGCCCCTTGGCGCCGGTCGCCCAGAGATCATTGCCCGATTTCTGATAGGAGGCTGCCAGATCCAGGTGCACCCAACCCTTGCCCTCATCACGTACGAAACGGGAAAGGAACGCAGCAGCCGTGGTGGCACCGGCCGTGCCTTCTGCCGAGGCGACGTTGCCCAGATCGGCAAAGGCCGAGGTGAGCTGGCTGGCATGCCAGGGTTCCAGCGGCAGCGCCCACGCCTGTTCGTTTTCCACCTTGGCGGCGGCCAGCGCACGCAGCTGTTCGGTCTCATCGAGGGCAAACACCGCATTGTAGTCACGCCCCAGCGCCATCTTGGCGGCGCCGGTCAGGGTGGCTGCGTCAAGGATATAAGCCGCACCGCTGTCGGAGGCCGCCATCAGGCCATCGGCCAGCACCAGACGACCTTCCGCATCGGTGTTCTGGATCTCGACCGAAACCCCATTCTTGTAAGTGAGGATGTCGCCCAGCTTGAAGGCGTGGCCGGAGACCAGGTTCTCGGCGCAGCAGAGAATGAGCTTCACCCGCTGGTTCAGACCGCGGCTGATAGCCAGCGCCAGCGCGCCGGTCACCATGGCCGCGCCGCCCATATCGGACTTCATCGGCAGCATGTTGTCAGAGGACTTCATGGAGTAGCCACCGGAATCAAAAGTGATCCCCTTGCCCACCAGCGCCGCCACCACGGGTGCATTGCGATCACCGGTCGGGTTGTAGTCGAGCTCCAGCAGCACCGGCTCGCGCTCGCTGCCACGGCCAACCGACCAGATCCCGATATGGCCGGACTCGCGCAGCGCTTCACCGGCGGTGATGCGGGCAGTAACCTGATCCCCAGCCAGACCACGAATGAGCAACAGGGCCGATTCCGCCAGACTCATGGGGTAGATCTCTTCCGGACAGCCATTGGTGATGTCACGTACCCAGCGAGCCGCCTTGAGCAGCGCATCCAGTTCACGGGCTTCCGCGTCGCTCTGCTGGCCAAAATCCAGTTCACGGGCTCCCTTGGCGGCGTAGAAACCCTGGGCGAACGCGTAGCGACGCTCCAGATCCCAGCCTTCACCGACCAGCGTCACCCGCTTGATCCCGCTCGATTCGAGGCGACGGGCGGCGCGCTGAACGGTGCGCAGAACATCCTTCTGCTGACCGGCGGCACCAAGATGGATCAGTGCCTCATCGCCATTGAAACTGAGCTGGGCGCCCTCGCCCCAATAGGCGGCCGCAGCCTGGGTGGATAACGCTACCTTCATCATGTCAGCCATCGTGTTTGCTTCCTTTTTACTGGCACTATGTATAAGCACTCTTTATGGGAAAGAGCTTATTGGCAAAGAGAGAATAACGAATACAAAAAAGGCCGTGCCCCCGAGGGTCACGGCCTTCCACCATATCACTGAAGCACCACAGGATGCTGCACGTGCAATTCACTCATGTGTAATTAATGGCGTTCAGAGGCAAGGTTCAGGGTGTACTTGGGCAGTTCCACCACCAGATCCTCGTCCGCCAATTTTGCCTGGCAGCTGAGGCGCGATTCCGGCTCCAGCCCCCACGCCTTGTCCAGCATGTCGTCTTCCAGCTCGTCACTTGGCTCGAGCGAGTCAAAGCCCTCGCGCACCACGCAGTGGCAGGTAGTGCAGGCACAGGATTTCTCGCAGGCATGCTCGATTTCGATACCGTTGCGCAGCGCCACATCCAGAATGGTCTCGCCGCTTTGCCCCTCGAGGGCGGCGCCATCCGGACAGAGTACGGGATGAGGAAGAATGATCAGTTTTGGCATATTACACCTTGTTGACGTTTTGTCCGGTCAGCACCTTGCGGATGGAGGCGTCCATCCGGCGGGCTGCAAACTCGCCACTGACAGCATCTGCTGCCTCAATGGCTTCTTTGATTTGATGGGTTGCACCGCTGTTGCGCATGGTCAGCAGATGGGCGATGGCGGCATCAATCTCGGCACGCTCGGCAGCATTGAGCAGGGCATCGCCATCGGCGGCCAGCGCCGCATTGAGGCTCTCGACCACCCGGTCGGCTTCAACCTGCTGCTCGGCCAGCATGCGGGCATCCATATCCTGCTGGGCGTTCTCGATGGAGGCACTCAGCATGTTGAGGATATCCTGCTCCGCCAGCCCGTAAGAGGGCTTGACCTGGATCTCGGCCTGCACGCCGGAGGATTTCTCCATGGCGCTGACCGAGAGCAGACCATCCGCATCCACCTGGAAGGTGACGCGAATATGGGCGGCGCCGGCTGCCATCGGCGGAATACCGGTCAGGGTAAAGCGGGCCAGGGAGCGGCAATCAGCCACCAACTCGCGTTCACCCTGTACCACGTGAATGGCCATGGCGGTCTGACCATCCTTGAAGGTGGTGAACTCCTGGGCGCGAGCCACCGGAATGGTGGTGTTGCGCGGGATCACCTTCTCGGCGAGGCCCCCCATGGTCTCCAGACCCAGCGACAAGGGGATAACGTCCAGCAGCAGCATCTCGGCATCGGGCTTGTTGCCCACCAGAATATCGGCCTGGATGGCGGCGCCAATGGCGACCACCTTGTCCGGATCGATGCTGGTCAGCGGCGTACGCTGGAAGAACTCGCCCACCAGTTCACGCACCAGCGGCACCCGGGTGGAGCCACCGACCATCACCACTTCCAGCACTTCCACCTGCTCGAGACCGGCATCGCGCAGGGCGCGGCGACAAGCCAGCAAGGTCCGTTTCACCAGCGGGGTGATGAGTTCATCAAACTGGCTACGGCTCACTGAACCCTGCCAGCCCGCAAAGGTGCACGCCACCTGCTCGGCATCGGTCAGACCGTGTTTGACGGCCGCGGCCACATCCAGCAGCTCGCGCTGCAGATGGGCATCCAGCTCGCCGGAGAGGCCCGCTTGCTCCTTGAGCCAGTCCGCCAGCAGGTGATCAAAATCATCACCGCCGAGGGCGGAATCGCCGCCGGTCGCCATCACTTCAAACACACCGCGGTGCAGACGCAGGATGGAGATATCGAAGGTGCCGCCCCCCAGATCGTAAACCGCGATCACCCCTTCCTGACCGGAGTCAAGGCCATAGGCAATCGCGGCCGCGGTCGGCTCGTTGAGCAGACGCAGTACGTGCAGACCGGCCAGACGGGCCGCATCCTTGGTCCCCTGACGCTGGGCATCATCGAAATAGGCGGGCACGGTAATGACCACGCCATCGAGATCGCCACCCAGGGTCTGGGCGCCACGCTCGGCCAGCTTTTTGAGAATTTCGGCCGATACCTGCACCGGATTGACCAGCCCCTGACGGGTTTGCAGTTGCGGCATGCCATTGTCGGCGGCAACAAACTGGTAAGGCTGCTGGCGGGTATCGATATCGGCCAGCGCCTTGCCCATCATCCGTTTGACCGAGACGATGGTGTTGTGAGGATCGAGAGCCGCTTCGCGCTTGGCATCAATCCCCACCCGAATGGTATCGCTTTGATAGTGCACCACTGACGGGAGCAGGTCGCGCCCTTGCTCATCGCAAAGGGTATCGGCGTGACCGCTGCGAACCGCAGCGACGAGAGAGTTGGTGGTGCCGAGATCGATGCCGACGGCACGTTTGTGCTGATGAGGAACAGCGCTCTGGCCGGGTTCGGCGATTTGCAGTAATGCCATGGGTAATGAAACTTCCAGCGTTAAAGGATCAAGACTCGAGAAGCGAGTCTTCGAATCGTTCCAGCTCTTCAAGGAGCTTGTCGACAAACTTGAGTTTGCGAACGCAATCAGCGGCAACGAGATCTTTGCCGGCGGCAAGAGACTCGGTCAGCTGCTGCATCAACATCTGGTGATCATGCCTGATCTCGCTGCGAAAATCCTTGATGGCGCGCTCAGGGTCGGTGTCATCTTTCAGATCGGCCAGACGCTCGCGCCACTCCAGCTGCTGCATCAGAAACGCGGTATCTTGCAGAGTCTGCTGTTCACCACGGATATCGGTGCCACGCAGGGAGAGCAGATACTCGGCACGGCGCAGCGGCGCCTTGAGGGTGGTGAATGCTTCGTTGATCTGGGCGGCACGTTGCACCGCAACCAGCTGCTCCCGTTCGGGGGCGATGGCAAAACGATCAGGATGGAATTGGGTTTGCAGCTGGCGGTAGGTATCAGCCAACTGACGGGTATCGAGCTCGAAGCCTTCAACCAGCCCAAACAGCTCGAAATGATTCATGCAAACCTCTTGGAAACGTTCGCCACAACCTCACTCGCCCCTGGCAAATGAGATGTGGTTGAACGGGTCATGGACAACCCGCTCAACCACAGACGAAGGATCATTGACGTCAAACAACTCAGACACTAAAGCTTTCGCCGCAACCACACTCGCCTTTGGCGCATGAGAAGGTATTGTTGAACTAAACATATCTGACCTGTTCAACAACAGACGAAAGATCATTCACGTCAAACATCTCAGACACTGAAACTTTCGCCGCAACCACACTCGCCTTTGGCGTTGGGATTGTTGAACTGGAAGCCCTCGTTGAGGCCCTCCTTGACGAAATCCAGCTCGGTGCCATCCAGATGGATCAGGCTCTTGGCATCGACAATAATCTTGACGCCCTGCTGCTCGAACACCTGATCCTCATCGGTCAGTTCATCAACGAACTCAAGCACGTAGGCCAGACCGGAGCAGCCGGTGGTTTTGACGCCGAGGCGCAGGCCAATGCCCTTGCCCCGGTTAGCCAGAAAAGAGGAAACCCGTGCCGCGGCGGCATCTGTCATGGTAATAGCCATACTGCTCTCCGGCGCTTAGAGACCTTTCTTCTGCTTGTAATCGGCGATGGCTGCCTTGATGGCGTCCTCGGCCAGAATGGAGCAGTGGATCTTCACCGGTGGCAGCGCCAGCTCTTCGGCGATATCGGTGTTCTTGATGCCAGCTGCTTCATCCAGGGTCTTGCCCTTGACCCACTCGGTCACCAGGGAGCTGGAGGCGATGGCAGAGCCGCAACCATAGGTTTTGAACTTGGCATCTTCGATGATGCCGTCGTCGCTGATTTTCAATTGCAGCTTCATCACGTCGCCACAAGCGGGCGCACCGACCATGCCGGTTGCAACGCTGGGATCATTCTTGTCGAAACCACCGACGTTGCGAGGATTCTCGTAGTGGTCGATTACTTTTTCACTGTAAGCCATATCTCACTCCTGCTAATTCTGTTGCTCACTGACCAGATAGATCAGTGATGAGCCCATTCGACCGTGTTCAGATCGACGCCGTCTTTGTACATCTCCCACAGAGGGGACATCTCGCGCAGACGACCGATGGAGTCACGAATAAGCTTGACTGCGTAGTCAATCTCTTCCTCGGTGGTGAAGCGACCCATGCTGAAACGGATGGAGCTGTGTGCCAACTCGTCGTTCAGACCCAGTGCGCGCAGCACATAGGAAGGTTCCAGGCTGGCGGAGGTACAGGCCGAACCGGAAGAGACCGCCAAATCTTTCAGCGCCATGATGAGGGATTCCCCTTCCACATAGGCAAAGCTGACGTTGAGGTTGCCCGGAACACGCTGATCCAGGTCGCCATTGATGTAGACGGCTTCAATATCCTTGATGCCATTCCACAGACGCTGGCGCAGAGCCAAGATGCGCTCACCTTCACTCACCATCTCTTCTTTGGCGATGCGGAAAGCTTCGCCCATCCCGACGATCTGGTGTGTCGGCAGAGTACCGGAACGCATGCCGCGCTCGTGGCCGCCACCGTGCATCTGGGCTTCCAGACGAACGCGGGGTTTGCGGCGAACAAACAGTGCACCGATCCCTTTCGGACCATACACCTTGTGCGCAGAGACGGAGAGCAGGTCCACTTTCAGTGCTTCTACATCTACCGGGATCTTGCCCACGCTCTGAACGGCATCCACGTGCAGCAGGATCTTGCGGGAACGGCACAACTCGCCGATGGCGGCAATGTTCTGAACCACGCCGATTTCGTTGTTCACATGCATGATGCTGACCAGGATGGTGTCATCACGCATGGCATTCTCAATCATCTCGATAGTGAACAGGCCGTTGGGCATCGGCTCAAGATAGGTCACCTCGAACCCTTCACGCTCCAGCTGGCGACAGGTATCGAGCACCGCTTTGTGTTCGGTCTTGGAGGTGATGATGTGCTTGCCCTTGCTGGCATAGAAGTGGGCAACACCCTTGATGGCCAGGTTATTGGATTCGGTCGCACCGGAAGTGAAGACGATCTCGCGGGGATCGGCACCGATCAGATCTGCCACTTGATTACGGGCCAGATCCACCGCCTCTTCGGCTTGCCAGCCAAAGCGGTGAGAACGGGAAGCCGGATTGCCGAACAGGCCATCCATGGTGAGACACTGCATCATTTTTTCTGCGACACGCGGGTCCACCGGACAGGTTGCCGAATAATCAAGGTAAATAGGCAGTTTCATGTTTTTCTCCGTCACAGTCCGGGTCATACAGAGTCCCGCTGTGGAAAGCACGTTTATAGTTGGACTTTCAAGCTCACATCGCCGTGTTCTGCCCGATCAACCAGGGACAACACGGTCTTCATTTGTTCATCTTGCTTGCCAGCAATGCGGCGCACATCGGCCTGGCGTACCAGCTCGGCCAGCGTGATATCCCCGAGGAAGCTGGAGATCCGCTCACTCAGGTCGCGCCACAGGGAGTGAGTCAGGCACTGGGTACCGCCGTGGCAACCGCCCTTGCCGAGGCACTTGGTGGCATCGACCGACTCATCGACCGCGGTGATCACCTGACCAACCGAAATCTCGCCTGGGGCCAACCCGAGGCGATAACCACCGCCCGGGCCACGCACGCTGCTCACCAGACCATGTTTGCGCAGGCGGGCAAAGAGCTGCTCGAGATAGGACAACGAGATGCCCTGGCGCTCGGAAATATCGGCAAGGGGGACGGGCCCTTGCTCTGCATGCAGCGCCACGTCGAGCATGGCGGTTACAGCGTAACGTCCTTTTGAAGTCAGTCTCATGTGCCTTACCGTCTTGCGAAGCAATTTAATGGGGCACATGGTCACATACCCGACCAAATCAGTCAAGTATATGGTTGAGTAAATCAGTCGGATTAATCCGGTACGCGCGCTTTCTGCACCGAGGTCAGAATCCCGCGCAGAATGTTGAGCTCCGCCGCTTCCGGCCGAGCCCGATTGAACAAGCGACGCAGCTTGCTCATCACATGACCCGGATGATCATCAGCAATAAAACCGGTCTTCATCAGGGTTTGTTCCAGGTGCTGATAGAACCCTTCCAGCTGGGCGGCACTCGGATAGGCCATCTCATCTTCAGGCTCGGCGGCCTGCCCCTGCAGCCAGCGCATCCGCACTTCGTAACAGAGGGTCTGCACCGCCATGGCCAGATTGAGGGAGCTGTAATCGGGATTGGCCGGAATGGCCACGTGGTAGTGGCACTTTTGCAATTCGTCGTTGGTGAGACCGGTGCGTTCACGGCCAAACACCAGCGCGACCGGGTGCTGAATCCCCTCAACCACCGACTTTTCGCCGGCCTCACGGGGATCGAGCATGGGCCAGCTCAGGGTTCGAGAACGAGCGCTGGTGCCAATCACCAGACCACAATCGGCGATCGCGTCGTCCAGAGCCGGGACGATACGGGCATTGGCAAGCACATCGCTGGCACCAGCCGCCAGGGCGAAGGCATTGTCATCCGGCAAGGCTTGCGGATCAACCAATACCAGCTGGGTCAACCCCATGGTCTTCATGGCGCGTGCCGCAGACCCCATGTTGCCGGTATGAGAGGTGTTTACCAAAACGATACGAATCTGATCCAACATGCCCAGTCAATCTTCAGTCAAAAATGGCGCGCAATTGTAACATAAGAGAACACGATGTTGGCACCGTAAAAGCCGAGCCATTTCAGAACAAAACCACCCGTTTGTATAACAAACCAGCATGAGGGAAGTGAGAGGGGGGGACTAAACTTGATGGATATCCGATAAACGGCACAGGAGACACCACGCCATGCTTCCTCCCTTTATCTATGAGAGATTGCCCAGCCTCTACCTGCTGGCAGCCATTGCCATTATTACGTTGAGTGAACAGCCCCTGCTCTGGTTTGCAGGCGCCTTGCTGTTTATCGCCGGAGCGGTGACCTGGATGATGCGCTCCAGCTACCGGCGTACCGATCTGATTATCTTTCCGAGCAAACGCTGGCTACAGCCGGAGTGGCTGTATGAAGCGCAGCCCTTTATCTGGCTGGCTGCGGGGCTGGCCATGTCACAGCTGCCCGCCCCTGCGGCACTCATCGCCTTGGTGCCCTGTCTGTGGGCCTGTCGCTGCCTCTGGGCACGGCACCATTATCGTCGCCATGCCCATGGGGTGATTGTCCACTTAAGACGGGATCCCGCCCGGCGCCGTCTGCACCGGAGCCTGCGCTGACTCGGTGCGGGCGCGTTCGATAAACGTCGCCAGATCCATCAGGGGATACTTCATCAGGCTTGGCAAGCCATCGAGATCCAGACTGTCCATCAGGTTTTTCACCTCAAGACCCAGTTCGGTATCCCCTTCTATCTTCAGCTTGCGCTGGAAAAAGAGCGAATCCGGATCCTCTTTGCGACCGGCAATCAGGATCAGGTCGTTGGCAGTACCGCTGAAGCAGACATCGGCCTTGTCACACTCGCGAGCCACCACCAGCTGGCCATTCTGCTCACTGATAAACCAGCACAACTCCAGATCAGAGACTTCGACTTTCAGCCACTTGTCTGCCAAAAACTCGAAATCGCCATCTTCGATAGCCTCTTTGAAAACCCGGGCCAGCAAACTCTCCATCAGCTGCTTTTGCAGATTGAAGGGAACCAGCTTGAGGGGATGGCGCAAGAAGCGCGGAGCCTGTTCGACCAGGCGGCGTTGCAGTTGTTGAAACACGATAGACTCCCTTTTTTGCGCATTCAAACACAGGGAGAGTGGCAAGATCCTGTTGGAAATCAAACTTGTGCAGGGTTACCTCAAGAAGGGTAAAGCCACACAAAGCTGCCTCAGGTCAAAAAGCGGGAGTGCATGGCTGCATACAATCAGGGCTCGTTTGCCCTTCATATGCACTCTCGGAGCGTACCAATGGAATTACTCTGTCCGGCAGGCAGTTTGCCGGCACTGAAAACCGCCGTGGATAACGGGGCCGATGCCGTTTATATCGGTTTCAAGGATGACACCAATGCCCGCCACTTTGCCGGTCTCAACTTTACCGACAGCAAACTGGAGAAGGCGGTGGATTATGTGCATCAACATGGTCGCAAGCTGCATATTGCCATCAATACCTTTGCCCATCCTGGGGCCGATGCGCGTTGGAAACAGGCGGTTGATCGCGGGGTGGCCCTCGGCGCCGATGCGTTAATCATCGCCGATCTCGCCGTGCTGGAATATGCCAGCCGCCACTACCCCGAGATGGAACTCCATGTCTCGGTGCAGGCCAGCGCCACCAATGCCGCCGCCATTCGCTTCTATCAGCAGCAATTCAATGTCACACGGGTGGTGCTGCCCCGGGTGCTCTCCATGCATCAGGTCAAGCAACTGGCCCGCGAGACCGATGTTGGCCTAGAGGTGTTCGCCTTTGGCAGCCTCTGCATTATGGCCGAGGGGCGCTGCTATCTCTCCTCCTACATGACTGGCGAGAGTCCCAACACCGTCGGCGCCTGCTCACCGGCCAAGTTCGTCCGTTGGGAAGAGACCCCGAATGGTCTCGAGTCGCGGCTCAACGAGGTGCTGATCGACCGCTATGGCCCGGGCGAAAATGCCGGTTATCCGACCCTCTGCAAGGGGCGTTTCGACGTGGATGGCCAGACCTACCACGCGCTGGAAGAGCCCACCAGTCTCAATACCCTGGGTCTGCTGCCCGAGCTCTTCAAGACCGGGATCCAGTCGGTCAAGATTGAAGGGCGCCAGCGCAGCCCCGCTTATGTGGAGCAAGTGACCCGGGTCTGGCGTGCAGCCATCGATGCCTATCAGGCCAATCCCGAGGCCTATCAGGTCAAAGCTGAGTGGGATGCCCAGCTCGCCCGCGTCTCCGAAGGTAGCCAGACTACCCTCGGCGCCTACCATCGTCAGTGGCAATAAGGAGTCCACCCATGCAATTTTCTCTCGGGCCTCTGCTCTTCTACTGGCCCAAAGCCGATACCGAAGCCTTTTACCATGCCGCCGCCGACAGTCAGGCCGACATCATCTATCTGGGAGAGACCGTTTGCAGCAAACGGCGCGAACTCAAAGTCGATGACTGGATTACGCTGGCCCGTCAGGTGGCCAGCTCCGGCAAGCAGGTGGTGCTCTCGACCCTCGCCCTTATCTCCGCCCCCTCCGAACTCAAGGAGGTGAAGCGGCTGGTCGACAATGGTGATCTGATGGTCGAAGCCAACGATCTCGGTACGGTGCAACTCGCCTGGGAGGCTGGGATCCCCTTCGTCTGTGGCCCCGCCATCAACGCCTATAACGCCGATGTGCTGCGCATGTTGCTCAAACAGGGGATGAAACGCTGGGTCATGCCGGTGGAGCTCTCCCGTGACTGGCTGATCCAGCTCAATCAGGATCTGGGCACCCTGCGCGACCAATTTGAGGTCGAGGTGTTTGCCTACGGCCATCTGCCGCTCGCATACTCGGCGCGCTGCTTCACCGCCCGATCCCTCGACAAGCCCAAGGACAACTGCGAGCTCGCCTGCATCAACTACCCCACCGGACGACTGGCCAACAGCCGCGAGGGGCAACGGGTGTTCAATCTCAACGGGATCCAGACCCAGTCCGGTTACTGCTACAACCTGGGTAACGAGCTGGCTGGTATGGAAGGTCTGGTAGATGTGGTCAGGCTTTCGCCGCAAGGGATGGAGACGCTGGAGATGCTGGCCCGCTTCAAAGCCAACCGGCAGGGCCAGGCTCCCCTCCCCTTGCAGCAAGGAAGCGACTGCAACGGCTACTGGCGCCAGATCCCCGGTATGAGCCTGGTGGAGTAAACCCGCCATTCGCCCAACAAAAAGGCCTCATCGCGAGGCCTTTTTTACCACTATCTGGCAGTGGATCAGGAGGGCTGATCCCCCTTGTTACGAGCGCTCTGGGCACCTGGCGGCAAGGGTTTGCGCGCCATCAACTCCAGCTCCAGCAGCGCATAGCGGTGCTCGATAAAGTCATAGACGTTGTTGGATAAGGCCAGCTTGAAGTAGCTGATGGCTTCCTTGCGGTTGCCTTTGCCCAACTCGAACTTGCCCAGATAGAAGTAGGTTTCACACAGGCGCTCGGCAAGCTCCCGGTTATCCTTCACCCCTTTCACCACGTTGCCCATCAGCTGGGAAGCGTTGATCTCGCCGGTATAGAGGCGAACCAGATCCCAGTTCCAGGCGTCGTCATCGTACTTGTTGAGACGCTCGCGCATCCGGCTCATGGCGGCCGACGAGTCGAGTTTCTGCTCAGCCAGATAGAGCCAGATCACCCGATAGGGGTCTTCCGGCTGCGCCTCGTAGAAACGCTTCATATCGGCCGCGGCCAGCTCGGGACGGTTACCGTAATAGAGGGCGATGCCACGGTTGAGATAGGCATAGTCATAATCCGGCGCCAGCTCGAGGGCAGAATCGAAGGCATCATAGGCTTCGTCGTAATTCTGCTGCTGTACCAGATAGACGCCGATGAAGTTGTAGGCTTCGGCGAAATCCGGTTTCTCCCGCAGGGCACGGTTGAAATCGAGCCGCGCGAGGGAACGCAGACCAACCCGATCAAACACCACGGCACGCTCATAGAACAACTCTGCCCGTTGCTCGGTGGTCAGTTCCATTTCACTGAGCATCTGCCCGAGTCGGGCGAGCGCCAGCTCACTCTGGTAGGAGACCTGCAGGGGGGTCGCCAACACCAGTGAAGCAGGCTGCGGCTTGGGAACCTTGGGGGTGTTAACCTGACTGCTACTGCTGCAACCCCACATGGGAAGCAACAACAGGATACCGAGGAGGTATCCAATCCCTTTCCTGACGTTCAATGAACACTCCGACGCTTACGCTTGACCCCGCATATGGTAAAGGTCAACAGCCGCTTTGTCATGTAGCTGTGCCCCTCTACCTCAAATAAATCAGGATTCGACAGGGTATCCAGCATCGCACCAACCGCGAAACCCGCCGTCGACGCTGATCACCTTGCGATAACCCATCTGTTGCAGGTTGTCCGCAGCCAGAATGGAGCGAAAACCACCACCACAATAGAGGTAGAGCTCGGTCTCGAGATCCGGGAACTGGGTCTCGATATCCCGCTCAATCACGCCACGACCCAGATATCGGGCACCGGGCAGATGGCCTTTGGCCCACTCGCTCTCTTCCCGTACGTCGATCAGGTGAAACGTGCGCCCTTCATCCTGCCAGCGCTTGATCTGGTGAACATCGGTTTCGGTGATGCGGGAGCGGATCCCGTCAACCAGCGCCAAAAAACGGGGATTGTGATGCATGACAAACTCCTGTTGTTTAAATCATGTGCGTCAGCAAACGACACGCAGAGATAAGAAAAGAGCGCCATGAGGCGCTCTTCACTGTTACGGCAGGATTTCCTGTTGGTCCGCACCCTCTTTCTCTACCTGGGTTGGCAGCATGTGCTCGCGCTTGACGCCGAGGAACATGGCAAACGCACTCGCCACATAGATGGAGGAGTAGGTACCGAACGCCACACCGATCACCATGGCCACGGCAAAACCGTGGATCAGCGCACCGCCCTTGAGCAGCAGCGCCAGCACCACGATAAAGGTAAGGCCGGAGGTGATGATGGTACGACTCAGGGTCTCGGTCATGGAGAGATCCAGAATGTACTCGGTATCCCCTTTACGCACCTTGCGGAAGTTCTCCCGCAAGCGGTCGAACACCACGATAGTATCGTTCAGGGAGTAACCCACCAGAGTCATCAGTGCCGCCAGTACGGTCAGATCGAACTCGTACTGGAAGTAGGCAAAGACACCCAGCGTGATCACCACGTCGTGCACCAGGGAGAGAATGCCCCCCAGCGCCAGACGCCATTCGAAACGCACTGCTACGTAGGCCAGGATACAGAGGATGGAGGCCAGCATGGCCAGCGCACCGTCTGTCGCCAGTTCATCACCCACGGAAGGGCCGACGAACTCGACGCGTTTGAGCACTGCGCCCTCGTCGAGCTGCTTGGCCGCCGCCAGCACTTCGTTACCCTGTTGTTCTACCTTGACCCCCTCTTTCGGGGTCAGGCGGAACAGCACGTCACGGCTGGAGCCAAAGTGTTGCAGGGTTGCCCCTTCAATCTTCTGCTCTTCCAGAGCGTCGTGGATCTTGTCCAGGCTCACCGACTGCTGGAACCCCACCTCGATGGTGGTACCACCGGTAAAGTCCAGACCCCAGTTCAGCCCCCGATCAAACAGGAAGAACAGGGCTACCACCATCAGCACGGAAGAGAAAACCACACCCGGCTTGGCATAGCGCATAAACGGGATCGGTTTTTCAAAATGTAGAATCTGAAACATTTCTCTATCCTCAGATGGGCAGCTTGTCGATACGCCGTCCACCCCAAGCCAGGTTGATAATGGCACGGGAAACTGTGATGGCAGTAAACATGGAGGCGGTCAGACCAATGCCCAGCGTCAGGGCAAAGCCCTTGATGGCGCCAGTACCGATTCCGAACAGGATCACACAGGTGATCAGCGAGGTCACGTTGGAGTCGGCGATGGTGGAGAATGCCCGATCAAAGCCCAGATGGATGGCTTGCTGAACACCGCGACCGTTGCGGATCTCTTCACGAATACGCTCGTAGATCAGTACGTTGGCATCCACCGCCATACCCAGCGTCAGGACGATACCGGCGATACCCGGCAGGGTCATGGTGGCACCAGGGATCATCGACATGATGCCGACAATCAACACAAGGTTCATACAGAGCGCCAGGTTGGCAACCCAGCCGAACGCGCGGTAGTAGATCCCCATGAACAGCACGATCACCAGCATGGCCCAGCCGATGGCTTCCATACCGCTGTCAATGTTCTGTTGACCCAGGCTCGGGCCAATGGTGCGCTCTTCCACGATCTGGATCGGGGCGATCAGGGCACCGGCACGCAGCAGCAGCGCCAGGTTGTGGGCTTCGTTGGCATTGTCGATACCTGTGATACGGAACTGGCTGCCAAGACGCGACTGGATGGTGGCGACGTTGATCACCTCCTCCTGCTTGCGGAACTTGCGCTTGCCATCCGGACCCGGTTGACCGACCGGCTTGTACTCGATGAAGACGGTCGCCATCCCTTTACCGACGTTGTCCTTGGTAAAGTTGGCCATCTTGTTGCCACCCTGGCCATCCAGCTTGATGTTGACCTGGGGACGGCTGTACTCGTCGAAACCGGACTGGGCACCCACGATGTGGTCACCGGTCAGGATCACCCGCTTTTGCAGCACCACGGGACGACCGTTGCGATCGTTGTAGACCTTGGAGCTGGGCGGGACACGGCCGTCTGCCGCAGCCTGGATGTCGGCAGTCTCATCGACCATGTGGAATTCCAGGGTCGCGGTTGCCCCCAGGATCTCCTTGGCGCGGGCGGTATCCTGAATACCGGGCAGTTCAACGACAATGCGCTCGGCGCCTTGCTGTTGTACCAGCGGCTCGGCCACGCCCAGTTCGTTGACCCGGTTACGGATGATGGTGATGTTCTGCTCGAGGGCGTACTTCTTCACTTCCTTGATCTTGGCTTCGCTCAGACCAGCCAGCAGGATGAACTCATCCCCTTTCTGCTCGGTCGTGAAAGTCAAATCAGGGTTCTGACGACGCAGATGAGAAACGGCGCGTTCCTGATCGGCTTCGTCACGGAAGATCACCTGCACCTGATCTCCGACCCGGCGTACGCCGGAGTAACGGATCTTCTGGGTGCGCAGCTCGGAGCGGAAATCCTGCACCATCTGCTCTTGCTGCTTGGTCAGTGCTTCGGCCATGTCCACTTCCATCAGGAAGTGCACACCACCGCGCAGATCAAGACCCAGCTTCAGAGGCGCCGCACCGATGGCTTCGAGCCAGGCGGGAGTGGAAGGTGCCAGGTTGAGTGCGGTAATGAAGTTGTCGCCCAGCTTGTTGGCAACGATATCGCGCGCCTTCAGCTGGTCTTCGGTGTTCTTGAAACGGATCAGGATAAAACCGTGCTCGAATGCAGCATGTTTGACCGGGATCTTGGCCGCTTCAAGGGTCTCTTTCACCAGATCAAGAGTATCTAGCTTGACTTCGGCACCACGGCTGGCAGAAACCTGCAAAGCCGGATCTTCGCCGTAAAGATTGGGGGCTGCATATAGAAAACCGATGGCGATCACCAGGATCACCATCAGGTATTTCCACAGCGGATAGCGATTCAACACGCTGTGCTCCTTGGGAGATTAAAGGGACTGGATAGAACCCTTGGGCAGAACGGCAGAGACGAAGTCCTTTTTGATGGTGACTTGAGTCTGGTCGTTCAGGGCGATCACCAGGTAATCGCTGTCTGCAGCCACTTTGGCAATTTTGCCAACCAGGCCACCAGAAGTGAGCACTTCATCACCCTTGGACAAGGAGCTCATCAGATTGCGGTGATCCTTGGCACGCTTGGCCTGGGGACGATAGATCATGAAGTAGAAGATCAGGCCGAATACGGCCAGCATGATGATCATTTCCATACCACCACCCTGTGCACCCGGTGCTGCGCCTTCTGCATACGCCTTGGAGATAATGCTCATTTAACAACCTCTTATTGATGTAGATTTAAAAAAACAAAATTATATGTTGTTGTTATTTAACGTCATTTTCAGCTAACGGAGGCACAGGCTTCCCTTGCCGACGGTAAAACTCTGTTACAAAGTCGTCTAATTTACCCTGCTCGATCGCGTCCCGCAAACCCTGCATCACGCGTTGGTAATAACGCAGGTTATGAATCGTATTCAGACGGGCACCGAGGATCTCGTTGCACTTGTCCAGATGGTGCAGGTAGCTGCGGCTGTAGTTCTTGCAGGTGTAGCAATCGCATTCGGCATCCAGGGTGCTGGTGTCGTTGCGATGCTGGGCGTTGCGGATCTTCACTACCCCATCAGTGGTGAACAGGTGGCCGTTGCGGGCGTTGCGGGTCGGCATGACGCAGTCGAACATGTCGATACCGCGGCGCACCCCTTCCACCAGATCTTCCGGCTTGCCGACACCCATCAGGTAACGCGGCTTGTCGGCCGGAATTTTCGGACAGACGTGCTCGAGGATGCGGTGCATATCCTCTTTGGGCTCACCCACGGCCAGACCGCCGACCGCATAACCGTCGAAACCGATCTCCAGCAGCCCCTTGAGGGAGACATCACGCAGATCTTCGTAGACCGAGCCCTGAATGATGCCGAACAGGGCGTTCTTGTTGCCCAGCGCATCAAACTTTTCACGGGAGCGCTTGCCCCAGCGCAGGGACATCTCCATGGACTTGCGCGCTTCTTCATAAGTGGCCGGGTACGGGGTGCACTCGTCGAAGATCATCACGATGTCGGAGCCCAGATCGTACTGGATCTCCATGGACTTCTCGGGGTCGAGGAAGATCTTCTCGCCATTGATGGGGTGACGGAAGTGGACGCCCGCTTCGGTGATCTTGCGAATATGGCCCAGGCTGAAAACCTGGAAACCACCGGAGTCGGTCAGGATCGGGCCCTGCCAGTTCATGAAGTCATGCAGATCGCCGTGGGCACGCATCACTTCCTGACCCGGACGCAGCCAGAGGTGGAAGGTGTTACCCAGCAGGATCTGGGCGCCGGTTTCACGCACTTCTTCCGGGGTCATCCCCTTGACGGTGCCGTAAGTCCCGACCGGCATAAAGGCCGGCGTTTGTACCACACCACGTTCGAAGACCAGTTGACCGCGACGGGCACGGCCGTCGGTGGTTTTCAGTTCAAATTTCATTGCTACCTCGGCTGCGTCAGATAAACAGTCTGACAATAGGAGGGCCGCTCACGGCCCGGTAAATAAGCTGAAGCTTATGCTTCAACCTGGCGACGGGTGACGAACATGGCGTCCCCGTAGCTGAAGAAACGGTACTGCCCGGCCACGGCTGCCTGATAGGCCGCCATCACGTTGTCATAACCGGCAAAGGCGCTGACCAGCATGATCAGGGTCGACTCCGGCAGATGGAAGTTGGTGACCATGGCATCGACAATCTGGAACTTGTAACCAGGGAAGATGAAGATATCGGTGTCACTAAAGAAGGGCGCTAGCGGTTTGCCCTGCGCCAGGGTGACCTTGGCCGCGCTCTCCAGCGAACGCACCGATGTGGTCCCCACCGCGATCACCCGACCACCACGGGCACGGGTGGCCGCGATGGCATCTACCACCTCTTGCGGCACTTCCGCATACTCGGAGTGCATGTGGTGATCTTCAATCTTCTCAACCCGCACCGGCTGGAAGGTCCCCGCCCCTACATGCAGGGTGACGAAGGCCGTTTCAACCCCTTTGGCCCGAATTTTCTCAAGCAGCGGCTCATCAAAGTGCAGGCCGGCGGTCGGCGCGGCAACGGCGCCCGGCTTTTGATTGTAAACGGTCTGGTAGCGCTCCTTGTCGGCATCCTCGTCGGGACGGTCGATATAGGGGGGCAGCGGCATGTGGCCGATGGCCTCCAAAATCTCCAGCACCGGACGCGGGTCGAGGAAGTGGATCTCGAACAGGGCGTCGTGGCGGGCGCGCATCTCTGCCTCCACACCACCATCCATGATCATCCGGGTGCCGGGCTTGGGCGCCTTGGAGGCACGGACATGGGCCAGCACGCTGTGCTCGTCCAGAATGCGCTCGACCAGTACCTCCAGCTTGCCGCCGCTGGCCTTCTGGCCAAACATGCGCGCCGGAATGACACGGGTGTTATTGAATACCAGCAGGTCACCCGGATTGAGCTGATCCAGCACATCCACAAATTGACCGTGGCGCAGGGCGCCAGTCTGACCATCGAGCTGCAACAGGCGGCTGGCGGTACGCTCTGCCATCGGATAGCGGGCAATCAGCTCGTCTGGCAGATCAAAATGAAAATCGGATACTTGCATCTTTCACCTCGGGGGGAATCGGCGGCTAGTCTAGTTATCCCCATCTTCCAAGGCAACCCAAAAGACCAAAAACCCAAGAGAGACAAGGGGTAGCGAGCAATATTGAGACACACCTCCGGTTAATGATTCTTTAATGTTCTGTATTGACCCTGATCATGTTTTGCCAGTTGGGGCTGGGCTAGGGTGAAAGCAGATACACAAGGAGGCCCACCATGATGACCCTATCCGAAATCATGACCGAACACCCCTTCACTCTGGGTCCGTCAAACAGTGTCAAACAGGCGATGGACCTGATGCAGCAGGAGCGGATCCGCCACATTCCCATCGTCGACGAGCAGCACCACCTGCTGGGGTTGGTAACCCTCACCGATATCCTGGCCACCCGTGAATCCAAGCTGCTGCTCATCAGCCCGGAGCGGGAAGCAGAATTTACCGACAGCGTGCAACTCGACGAGATCATGACACGGCAAGTGGCGAGCGTAGATCCTCACGCCGGCATCAAGGAGGCGGCACTTTACCTGCAGCGGCACAGATATGGCTGCCTGCCAGTACTCAAAGGACGCAAGCTGATCGGCATTGTCACCGAGTCGGACTTTATTTCCGTGGCCATCAACCTGCTGGAATTGATGGAAGAGCAGGAACCACCTACCGACTTTTGATAGATCGCCATGTAATTAAATTACAATAAAAGCGTTTTCAGTCGTCAAAATAAGCTGAAATGATGAAACACTTTCATTTTGATTGAAAAATTACACCAAATGCTTGCCTTGTGATCTGCGTCACACTATCATCCCTCTCATGCAATAGTTGCCGAGGGGGAGACGAGGGATTGTGCACCCATTATCTTCCTCTCATATGTCTGCAAGTTTGCACACCCCGTAGTTAGTCTTTGCTGTAAAGCATTTGTTTATATAGCCATTCCTTGTTTGATGACCCGGCCCTGTCGTTGCGATAGCGCCGGGATTTTTTTATCCGCGTTTTCTGCTCTCCCCCTTGCCAACACATCCCCCATCGC
This sequence comes from Aeromonas sp. DNP9, assembly GCF_001728955.1. Taxonomy (NCBI): domain Bacteria; kingdom Pseudomonadati; phylum Pseudomonadota; class Gammaproteobacteria; order Aeromonadales; family Aeromonadaceae; genus Aeromonas; species Aeromonas sp. DNP9. The sequence continues at coordinate 106,087 of NZ_LYSQ01000021.1, forward strand.
TGCAAGCAGCTGCATCAACCTCCTGCGCCACCTGTTTGCACCACCGTTTATCTCATCGTGTCATCGTGGATCTGCACACCCCTTCTTATGCCTTGAAAAGGCGATGTAGCGCACAGATATTGAACCACGACAAGGAGTTATCTCAGTAGGCCAGAGATATTCATGTTAGGTACAGCCATAGTGAGCTATCTAATAAGTAGATTTAAGCGATTCAAAATTGCGGCTTTTATCGATTAGCGGAAGCCCCTATGATGAATCCATCGAAAGTTAAGCGCCTCGTCTGGCAAGACTCTTCAACACCAGACCGGCATATGTACATCACCAAGGAGCAATTACATGTCTACCTACATCAACACTGAAATCAAGCCGTTCAATGCTACCGCCTACCACAATGGCAAATTCGTTCAGGTGTCTGACGCTGACCTGAAAGGCAAGTGGTCCGTGGTCTTCTTCTACCCGGCTGACTTCACCTTCGTTTGCCCGACCGAGCTGGGCGACCTGGCTGACAACTACGCTGAATTCCAGAAACTGGGCGTCGAGATCTACTCTGTCTCTACCGATACCCACTTCACTCACAAAGCATGGCACGACACTTCTGACACCATTCAGAAGATCCAGTACCCGATGATTGGTGACCCGACTGGTACCATCACCCGCAACTTCGGCGTGATGATCGAAGAAGCTGGTCTGGCTGACCGCGGTACCTTCGTAATTGACCCGCAGGGCATCATCCAGATCGTCGAGATCAACGCTGGCGGCATCGGCCGTGACGCACTGGAACTGCTGCGCAAAGTTAAAGCGGCCCAGTACGTTGCCTCCCACCCGGGTGAAGTGTGCCCGGCTAAATGGAAAGAAGGCGAAGCCACTCTGGCCCCGTCCCTGGACTTGGTAGGCAAGATCTAAGCCTCCCGCTTCCAAGACCGGCCCGCATAAGGGCCGGTCTGCTTTCCGGCATTGCCAAATAGGCCTGAAAGCAGACCGACTCACATTTAATGCCAACTCGCCATTACAAGAAGGAATTCGACCATGTTGGATACCAACCTCAAACAACAGCTGAACACCTATCTGCAGTACATCGTCAATCCCATCGAGATCAGCGTGTCCGGCAACGACAGCGACAAATCTGCAGAGCTGCTGGCACTGGCCAGCGAGATCGCCGAGATGTCCCCCAAGATCACCCAGACCTCTGGCACTGCCGTTCGCAAGCCTTCCATGAGTGTCGCGCCGCAGGGCCAAGCCCCGCGCGTTCACTTTGCCGGCATCCCCATGGGTCATGAATTTACCTCTCTGGTGCTCGCCCTGCTGCAAAGCGGCGGCCACCCCTCCAAGGCCGATGCAGCCGTGCAGGAGCAGATCCGCAATCTCAAGGGCGAGTTCCACTTCGAGACCTATATCTCCCTCTCCTGCCACAACTGCCCGGACGTAGTACAGGCTCTCAACCTGATGGCGACCCTGAACCCCGGCATCACTCACACCATGATCGACGGCGCCCTGTTCCAGGAAGAAGTTGCCGAGCGTCAAATCATGGCGGTACCGAATGTCTACCTGAACGGCCAACCGTTCAGCCAGGGCCGTATCTCGCTCGAAGAGATCGTCGCCAAACTCGACACCGGTGCCGCCGAGCGCAAGGCCGCCGAGCTGAATGAGAAAGATCCCTACGATGTGCTGGTCGTGGGCGGTGGCCCGGCTGGCGCCGCAGCGGCCATCTATGCCGCTCGTAAAGGCATTCGCACCGCCATCGTTGCCGAACGTTTCGGTGGTCAGGTGATGGACACCGTCGGCATCGAGAACTTTATCTCAGTGCCCTACACCGAAGGCCCCAAGCTGGCCGCCAGCCTGGAGCAGCACGTCAAAGAGTACGGCGTGGAAGTGATCACCGAGCAGCGTGCCGCCGCCATCAGCAAAGATGGGTATGTGAACGTGGATCTCGCCTCTGGCGCCACCTTGAAGAGCCGCGCCGTGATCCTGGCTACCGGTGCCCGCTGGCGTGATCTGAACGTACCGGGCGAGCTTGAGTACCGCACCAAGGGCGTGGCCTACTGCCCGCACTGCGATGGTCCCTTCTTCAAGGGCAAGCGAGTAGCTGTGATCGGTGGCGGTAACTCCGGCATCGAGGCAGCGATCGATCTGACTGGCATCGTCGAACACGTCACCGTGGTGGAGTTCGCCGACACCCTGCGTGCCGATGAAGTGCTGCAGAAGAAGGCTCGCTCCATGGGCAATATCGACATCATCATGAGCGCGCGCACCACCGAAGTGATCGGTGATGGCAGCAAGGTGGTCGGTATGGACTACGAAGATCGCACCACAGGTGAGATCAAACACCTGGCGGTGGCGGGTATCTTCGTCCAGATCGGCCTGGTACCGAACACCGAGTTCCTGAAAGGGAGCGAGATTGCCCTGACCCGCTTTGGCGAGATCGAGATCGATACCAAGGGTGCGACCTCCCTGCCCGGCGTCTACGCCGCAGGGGATGCCACCACGGTACCGTTCAAGCAGATCATCATCTCCATGGGTGCTGGCGCCACCGCCGCACTGGGTGCGTTTGATTACCTCATCCGCAACCCGGCGCCGGAAGCGACCAAAGCTGATGCTGTAACCGCCTGATAAAACCAGCGCAACAAAAAGCCGACGCTCGATTAAGTAAACACGAGCGTCGGCTTTTTTATATCTGCATCGATGCGCAATAAAAACCCCGCAGCAAATAGCGGGGTTGTTCATGACTGGACTTCAACGACGGGTATCACTCCAGCAAGAAAACAGCCTCGATATTATCACTTACCGTGATCTGCTGTTGTTGATAGCTGTTGTCCGCCATATCCGGCGCGGGAGCAGCCATCGCCATGGCCTGCACCACCTTCAGGTTGCGGCTGTAGGCGGTAATGGGCGAAGCATTGCGGTACTCCACACTGTAAACCTTGCCAAGCTTCATCCCGAACGCCTTGGCCAGAGATTCAGCCTTGGTTTTGGCATCCTCAACTGCATTCAGACGGGCCTGCTCCTTGATGACCTGCGGCGACTTCAACCCGTACTCAATCTGGGATACGGACTCCAGCCCGGCTTTGAGTGCGGTATCCATCAGGGGGCTCAACTTGTCGAGCTGATAGAGCTTCACCGCCAATTGTCGCTGGGCACGGTATCCCAGCAATACCGGCTTCTTGTTTTCACCATACTGATATTCCGGCGAGACCATCAGGTTGCCAGCCTCAACATCGCTGCGCTTGATCCCCAACCCTTCCAGTTGGCTGAAAAAGGCTGCAACCTTGGTATCGACCTGCTGCTTGGCCTTGAGGCCCTGCTTATCCAGTGCACTCACCGCCACATTGAGGGTCAGCATATCGGGTTCGGTCTTCTGCTCGGCATAACCGCTCACCACCAGATGGGGCGCTTGCGGCACTTCAATCGCCAGCAGCGGAGCACTGACAACCAGAGCGGAAAGAGTAAGAAGGGGACGCCACATAGAAAAAACCTCAATCGGAAAGATTGAGGTCATTATGCCCGTGCAGCTACGGGATTCATATATCGTGCAAGGGGGGGAGCTGATCCAGTATCTGATTGGTCAGATCGAGACTAATGGTGACCATGCTGCCGGGATCCTGGCTCTGGTTTGCCATATCCAGCGCAGGAGCCGCGCCACAGACCAACACCTCATCATCGAAATGGAACGAGTCCCACGACAGAACGTGTCCTTGCACCGCCTGTCCGATATTGGTGCCACCACTATCCTCCTCCATCGCAGACCAAGGGATGGTATCAGATGGCCCTAGCAAATCTTGCAACAACGGAGAGTGAAAACTGGCCAGAGGATACTCCTGCTGCCCCTGATAATGGCCAACCAGAATCATGTTATAGGCAGACTCGGTATCCATGACCGGCACATAAGTGATAGAGGCCGTAGCGAAATCAACATAGAGCGAGCCCGCTACATCACCGGCCTCATTCTCAATCTCCATCCCATCCAGCCGATCCCCCGCGATCGAGGCCTGATAGCCAAACTGGCCTGCGCAGGTAATGTTCCCCTGCCCATCCCAGCTATAACGGATGCCATCAATGTCGACCCAGTTGAATGACTGCATGATTACCCCTCTCCTCTACTGCCGCTATCTTATCTATCCCCTTGAGGAAAAAACAGGGGCCAGGCAAGCCCAGCCCCAAGACAAGGTTACGGATCAACCTTCAAGTTACCGTCATCCAGCAACTTCTGAATAATCTGCAAGTCACTGTTACCCAGGGTCGTCAAGTCAATACTGTCAAATTTTATGACGTGGGTGGTTCCTCCATTCGTACCATCCAAATCAATAGTCAATGTTGATTTGTTTGTGCCTGGCCCACCACTACTGAAATTGAGGTACGCATCAAGCGAACCAGAGTTGGCATGTTCGCCAGTGAGCAGCTCGCTGATATCCAGTACATCTCCGCCAGTGCCGGTGGTGAAGTCTTTGATGACATCCACACCACCGATATCACCCGCCCCCCACTTAAAGGTGTCTTTACCGCCTCCACCTGTCAGGGTGTCAGACCCTGTTCCACCAATCAGAATGTCGATACCATTACCACCAATCAGGATGTCATTCCCTTTTTGGCCATAAAGCACATCATTACCGTCGCCACCTTCAAGGGTATCATCGCCACCGACAGCCCCTTCCTTACCATACACTGCATGCTGGCTGTAAAGTTCGTTGAGCAGTTGCCCACCACTCTTGCCCGGATTGTCTGCCACAAACTCGAACCAGCCACCATCCACATTGTCTGCATGAATGCTGTCACCAAAAATCACGTCGTTGCCTGCACCGCCCTGCAACAGGTCTGAGCCGACACTAACAGCGGTAAAGAGCGAGCCCAAGCCACTGGACAGGTCATCAAAGCTGTCTACGGCGAGGTAGTTATCTGGCGTGTTGTCAATCGCATTGAGGTTATTGCCAAATGATGCACCGGATGGCACCCCGATCCCGACCGCATTAATCACCACCCCAGGAGCCGTCAACACATTCAGGGCTGTCATACCGTTAGCAATCTGGGTTGAATTGGTCCAGCTTCCAACAGTTGGCTCCCCGTCCGTAAGGAAGTAGACATACTTATGATCTGCGACAGGATCCCCGATCATCATGGTATTAAGAGTTGTCAACGCAGCCTGATAGTTGGTCCCCCCCCCTGAGCGAGTTAGATTACTGACAGCCTGCTGAGCAGCGGTAACCGAGGAATAGGTACCCACAACGTTGCTATTATCTGCAAACGTACCAATCTCGACTTGCAACTGTGATATGCCACTGAACTTGGCCAGCAAGTTATTGATGGCATCTTTCATGAGCTGGAATTCAGTGCCGCTAATACTTCCCGACATATCGATCATGAACGTCAGGTTGTAACTACCCGAAGTCACTCCCCCAACATCACCGATCAATACATCTGCCCCAACTCCACCCACTATTGCCCCATCCACATCCGGAGCAAGAAGAGGGTTGGGACGAACGTGATCGTCAATAGCTGTGCTGGCTCCGGAACCTGTGTCATTGGCATTGCTACCAACCACCAGGACCGGATTGATAATGGTCAACTTGGCACTGCTGGTATCTCCATCGCCATCCTTGATCTTGTAAGTGATCTCGACAGGTGCCCCCTCAGCTCCTCCTGATGGTGGTGTGAATCGATAATCACCATCATTTTCAATGTAGAGGGTGCCCTTATTGGTACCCAGTGCGATAGAGAAAGAGGTATTGCTGTTATTAAAGGTGTAGGTTGTTCCGTTGTACTCTACAGAAACCAGTTTGGGCGTACCAAAACCGTCGGCACCAGCACTGTCATTGGCTGTCACATTGCCATCAATTACCTGTGTCAGGTTGGTCAGTGTTCCCGACAGCTGACCCGCGGTATTGATCACCACCACATTGTTGTTGTGAGCGCCACTCGGTGACCACGCGACACTTTGCAGGTCGGCATCAAGTACGCTGGTTGAGCCAATCCCCACGGCATATGCACCATCAATGCCTTTTTGCGTCAGGAAGTTTGTCCAGTCATTGCGCTCTGTGGCGTTAATTGCCTCATCAGCCGAACTGGGCACTCCATCCGAAATGAAGAATACAAAGGTGTTATCAGCGGAAGGCGGTGTCCCATAATTGTCCCGAACCGCTTGCAAAGCATCATCGTAGTCAGTAGAACCGCCAGAAGAGATGCTAGTCAGCTGACCAGTTACCTGATCCTTGGTCAGCCATACCTGACTGCCGACACTCTTGACAGTGGCCGAACTATCAAAATCAACCAGCATCACCTTGACCAGCGAGTTGCCATAGCTGTTCATCAGATTCGTTACAGCATCCTTAATAACCTGCATATTGGTATTACCAATACTGCCTGAGCTATCGAGAACCAGCACTAGGTTGACAGTGCCATTAGTGCCACTGGTAATGGTATCAGCTACAGCACTCGGACCATCGTCCTTAAAGGTGATAGCAAGCCCGCT
>NZ_LYSQ01000022.1:0-110171 GCF_001728955.1 Aeromonas sp. DNP9
GGGGTGACAATTCGGACGCGGGGTGGAGCAGCTCGGTAGCTCGTCGGGCTCATAACCCGAAGGTCGTCGGTTCAAATCCGGCCCCCGCAACCAACTTTCTGTACGTTCCCTTCCTGCATTGCCAATCATTGAACAATCCTTCTTGATGCTCGTCACCATCTGGTGATTGCTGCTATTTCTGACGCTTTTTCAAGACCAAAACTGGTCGTATCAACCATTTGTTGGGTATCATCAGGTATCTCTTCATGGATGAGGCACGCGCCTGTGATCACTCCCTTCACCTATCTTCCTCCTGCTATTGAAAGCCGGGATGCCACGCTGGCCGAAGCCCTTGCCCAAGGGCTGCCGTTGCAACTGCTGCTGATCGCCGAAGAGCAGAAGGAGTCCTTGCTTTCGCTGCCCGCTCTTGCAGGTCTCCAGACCCAGCTTGCGCTGGGGAAAAAAGCGCCCTTTACCCTGATGCACGGCAATACCCTGTTGCAGGTGATGTTTGTGGCCGGCAGCGTGACGCGGGATCACCGCCTCTATAAACAGATCCGAGGCTGGATTGCTCCTCTTTCTGGGCTCAATGTGGAGCGGCTTGGGCTGCATCTGGAAGGTTTTTCTCCCTCCGAGCGAGTGATGCTGGCCGAAGTGATGTTGTCAGCCCTGCTTGCCGCCAATATTTCGTTGCCCACCAGCAAGCGCCGCAGTGAAAGCAGCTGGAGCTATCAGCAGATCAAGGTTTCACCCGCGGTGGTGCTGGACTTGGCGCGCCTCTACAGCGAAGCGGGGGGCAACGGGCTGGCGCGCCATCTGGCGGTGTTGCCTGCCTCCGAGCTGACGGCCGCCAGCTATCGCGAGTTTGTCAGCAAGCTGGCGCAAGATGAGGGGTGGCAGTGTCATCACTATGATCAGGCGCAGCTGGCCGAGTTGGGGGCGGGGGCGTTTCTGGCCGTTGCTCGTGGCTCGGAAGACAATCAGGGGGCCATGGTCAAGCTCAGCTACTATCCACCCAAGCCGGTGCGCCGCATTGCGTTGGTGGGAAAGGGGATCTGCCACGACTCTGGCGGTTACAACCTCAAGGTCTCTGGCAGCATGTATGGCATGCATCTGGACATGGGTGGCAGCGCGGTGGCGCTGGGGGCCCTCTACGCCATCAGCCGAGCCCAGTTGCCTTACGAGGTACACTGCTGGCTTGCCATTGCCGAGAACCATATCGGCCCTCACGCCTATCGCCCCGGCGAGGTGGTGACCGCCATCAATGGCACCTCCATCGAGGTGGTTGATACCGATGCCGAAGGGCGAATGGTACTGGCCGACACCCTGGCGATGGCGGTGCAGGATACCCCTGATCTGCTGCTCGATTACGCGACCCTGACCGGGGCCTGCAAACGGGCGCTGGGTAGCCGCTACAGCGGCGTCTTTACCAATCGCAGCGAGTGGATAGCATCGCTGGTCAATCTGGGTCAGCGCAGCGGTGAACGAGTCTGGCCCTTCCCGCTTGATGACGATTACGACGACAACATCGAGAGCGAGTGGGCCGATCTGTTGCAGTGTGCACCGGGCAGTTCGCCGGATCACATTGATGCGGCCCGTTTCCTCGCCCACTTCGTGCCCGAGCAGACCCCCTGGCTGCACTTCGACCTGAGCGGTTTTCGCAACAAGGGGGGCAATGGGGTGGTCTCCAGCGAAGTGACCGGCTTCGGCGTGCGTCTCACGCTGGATCTGCTGGCCAGCCCGCTTGGCAGAGTTGGTCGCCAAGCCTCTGAACAATCTGAATGATTACAAGGATTTCTGTGAAACAACCAAGCTATGACTGGGTGCTGTTCGATTTGGATGAAACCCTGCTCGATTTTCCGGTCGCCTCTGCGCTGACGTGCACCTTGCAGATCTATGGCGTACAAGCTGATGACGCCAGCATGGCGCAGTACCACGCCCTCAACCACGGGCTCTGGCAGCAGTACAACGACGGCGAGATCGATGCAAGGGCGTTGCAGCAGACCCGCTTCTCCCTCTTTGCCCAGCAGGTTGCCGCCGATCCCATGGCGATGAACAACACCTTTCTAGAGCAGATCATTGCCCTTAGCATGCCTCTCGAAGGGGTGGTCGAGACCCTGCAGCAGCTGCGCAGCAAGGTGCGGATGGGGATCATCACCAATGGTTTCAGCGTGCCCCAGCGGGGGCGGCTCGGCAAACTGGGCTGGAGCGAGTGGTTCGAGCCGCTGGTGATCTCCGACGAAATTCGGGTGACCAAGCCGGCGCCAGCTATTTTCCAGCACACCCTCTCCCTGATGGGGCAGCCGGATCCTGCGCGGGTGCTGATGGTGGGGGATAATCCGAAAACCGATATTGCCGGGGCGGCGGCGCAGGGGCTGGCAACCTGCTGGTACAACCCGGCGCGGCAAGCGGGCGAGTGCGATGCCACCCACGAAATCCACCACTTCGCCCACCTTGCCGACATTGTGCTGGGACGCTGATAGCCAGGCTTAACCCATCACGTTATCGGTGACCAAAACGTCCTGGCAAGTTGCAACCAGGGTTGTTTGAAACAGGATTGGGTTTGCTTGAGACAGTAAGGGGAGCTGATGCTCCCCTTACTTATGAGTGTTTTCCTGTGAATGCAGGGATCTGAACTGATAGCGATCGAGGATCTGCTGATAGTCGGGACTCTGTTTCAATTGATCGATAGCCTGATTGATCCGCTGCAGTTGCGCCTCAGTAGTGCTCTCTTTGCTCAGCATCAGGTGAACCGGCGTGACTTCGATACGCAGCAGGGTATGCAGCTGATCCTGCGCTTCATCCTTATCCTGCCACCCCTGCAGTCCGTGGGGATCCAGAATAAACCCCTGGATCCGACCCCCTTGCAACATCTTCAGCAGCTGATCCAGCCGCAGGCGCATCTGCAAGCGAGGCTGCAGCTCGGGCCTTGCCATCAACTGGCGGAAGGTATTGCCGTAATCAAAGCCCTTGAGCACCCCGATATGGAAATCGGGGGTGTTGATCAACTGCTCGAGGGTGGTGATCCCGCGCCAGCGTTCGACATCTTGCCGACGGATGATGATGGCCGTCTCCTCTTCCCGATAGGGGTGGCTGAAGCGGGCATATTGCTGCCGCTCGGCGGTGATATTGGCTGACATGGTCAGCTGAACCGTGCCGAATTTCAGCTCGTGCAGCACGCGAGCCCAGGGCATTTCACTGAATTTGGCCTGATAACCGGCCCGCAGGAAGATGGCATTGAGCAGCTCCACATCCAGTCCGCGGAGCTGTTGCTGTTCATTGCGATAACTGAAGGGCTGCCAGTCGACCCAGCCCACGACCAATGACTCCTGTGCCGTAGCCTGGCAACACAAACACCATAACAACAAGAGTCTGTACACAACGCATACCCTCGAACAGGCTGATACGGTGAGTATTGGACAGGAACGACGGAGTAACCAGTGCTGAGGGTTGAGCGGATGCACTGATGTGCATCCCTCACAGTTCGTGGGCGTGGAATCCCTTACTTTGACGCTTAAAAGCACACGATTGTTTTCTGTAGTCATACAGCTCCACGATGGTAAAATCCTGTTTATCAATTGATGGGGTTAGGGAACAACGATGGCTATTCATGAAACATATTCAAAGCGTCAAAAACGTCTTCGCGGTGAGTTCAATGATGTTTATCAGTATGACGTAATACCACAAAAATTAAAATTTCAGATTTTAAAAATATATGAGGCACTCTTTTCCGTTCGAGATAGAGTGATGAATCCCATATACCGCGATGTCAAATATATTATAGAGGTTGAGAATGGTGGACTTCTCCCTCATGACGAATTTGCAATTAGACAGTACAGTAAAAAGAACTATGAAACTCAAGTGATATTTTCATACGTGGAAAACTATTCCGATATGGAAGGCTTCTTGAGTGTGCTACACCTAGTAATGGTTCGAGTCGATCAGTATAGCAAAAGGGATTTATTAAATGTTGAGGTTGGAACTCTCATTGACGAAATCAATACTAGATTTCGAGAGTCTGCGGTAGGCTATCAAATTGATAAAGAGAGTCTTGAAATTATTAAAATTGAAAGTGAATTTATACAATCAGAAGTCATGGTGCCCATTCTTACCGCATTAAACTCCGAACCCCTTTATGCAGGTTCTTTACATGAATTCATGACGGCACATGATCACTATAGGCATGGTCGATATCGTGAGGCTATCTCCAGTTGTGGGAATTCTTTCGAAAGTATGATGAAAGCGATTCATGAAAAGCGTGGTTGGAGTTATGAGAAAGACAAGGCCACCGCAAGTCCTCTGATTGAATCATGTTCAGCTAACGGCTTGTTCCCCGCATGGCAAATTAGTCAGCCTAAAGAAATATTAAACATTCTCAAATCTATTCTTATAACTGGTGTGCCAAGAATTAGAAATAAAATGGGTAGTCATGGGCAAGGCCCCGAAGTAATAGACATTCCAGAGCATTTTGTTAGTTATATGATTCATTTGACTGCTACCAATCTATTGTTCCTCGCTAACGCTGAAAAGAATCTCCAATAACGAAAAAGGCCCCGAAGGGGCCTTAATCATTCGATTAGTTCAGATACTTGTTTAGCAAGGGCTTCTGCATAACGTTCACGACATTTGGATTTGATATCTTCGACTGCACGGGCAGGCATATCATCATATTTGAAAATCCGATAGCCTTCGTCCTTATCTTCGTCTTCACCTTCAATAACAGGCATGATCAAATACCAGTTATCCTTAGCCATAACACCAACAGTGATATGTCCATCGACTTTAACAGCGATAGCGCGGTCAGCGTCAACTTGGTGCTCGGTGCCGAACATCCATGCCATGTTATGGAGGTCTGTCAGTGAAATATTATCACGTTGGCAGGCGTCTTCTGACGGCTCATAATAGCGGTGTAACGTGCTAATGATCTCTTCAACAAGATGTTGGCGATAATCCGGTGGACAAAGGTATTCGAATTTACCGTTATGAGCAAATGCAATCATCATCTGGAAGTCTTTCTCTACCAGTGTGAATGCAGCCGTGCCGATATCACGCTCAATATCACCAGTGTTACCAAGAATAACTGTTAAGATTCCGAATTCAGTGTCAGAGGTATAAACACCGTCGATCTTGCCACGCTTGATATTATGGGCTCGATAGCCCATATCACGTAGGCTATCGATTACCGGTTTCATGAATTTCTCAGCAGCAAGTTTTTTCAGTTTTTTATCAGAGAGTTTTTTTAGTTTCATGGATTAAACTCCCTTCACGCTGGCATAAGCATTGCGGAATTTATTCATAGTGAGTCGAACTGCTTTAGCGGGCAAAGCACAATGACGACTGATTTGATTAAACGGAGACAAACCATCAATTTCGAAGCCAGCATGAATACTGATTAAATGAGCGTCTGCTTCAAGAATGACATTAAAATCGCGGTCGGCATCATCGACATAAACAGCCTCAGAGGTGACCCAGCGATGTTTCTCGCCGAACATGAAAGCGATGTTAATCAGGTCTGTCAGATTGGCTTTATCATACAGCTCTTGGCCTTCGGCGTGATCGAACTCTTCAAGCAGAATACTGGCAATCTCACTCACTACGGCAGGGTGATATTCTTCATCGGTAATACGGAATCGGTCACCCTCGAAGGTGATGACCTTGGCAATCGTGTCCTTTTCTTGGAAGAAAATGTGGCCGTTTGAAATCATGATAGCTTCGATACCACCGTGATCGATTTCGAATCTGAACCCGTTACGTGTTTCGATGATACCACCAGTCGGGATTTCGAGTTTGTTAAAACGTGAGTGAATCTGATGGAAGATATCTTCTTGAATCAGACGCATGATTTCAGATTCAGAGAGTTCTTTTTGGGTTTGGATTTGAATAGTAGGCATTTCGATATAGCTCCTTTTAAATTAATGGGTCATGATATATTCCTCAGATAATGTAATTTTCACAAGTGGTACAGTCATCAACAGGTTAATATTATCATGTGTTATGATGATAATAAACATTAGCACTTGAAGTTATCAGCGGTAATAGGATTCATGATGATATCTAACGCGGCATAAAGCCCAGGTGCGGTGATAATCTCGCTCGATTTCCAATAGTATGATCGTTCACGATTACTGGCTTCAAAAACAGCGCTGAAAGCAAGTTGGCCACCGAAATCAAAATCAAGTTGAAAGTGATTTGTACCGACAATCAAGGTGATCATACTGCGTGAACCGTCGGTGAAGAAAACTCTATTACCGTCTTGTTTCAGTGAATAGCGATTCGAGGTATCTCTCGCTTGAAATTCCTGAATGAAATAATCGATTAGGCGTTTCTTGTGGAAGAAAAACAAAGTATCTTCATTAGGCGTGAATTTGTTTCGGTACTCTGTTTCTTGGCAGAGAAAAGTCCATTCAGAATCTTCACCGAATAGACCACTGAAATATCCTGATTCTGACATTAGACACGCTCCCAGTGATTCGATTTACCACGAGTAAACATCAGATCGTTGATAAGCAGTGAGTGGAGTTTGCTGTCTTTGATTTCAAAATCAATGCTGGTGGGCTTGATAGAGTGTTTCTGGCATAGATTTGAAATTGATTTGAAAATGTTTGAAATGTGTTGGTCTGTTTGTTCACAGATTTGTTTTGCTGTTTGATAGATCATTTTACTGTCTCCTTGTTATATTGTGATCATAACATTGATTATGGCCATAATAAACAAAGGTTGACGATTGATTGAAATGTGAGCTATCAAATTATTTTTGATTGAAAATGTTTACTGGATTCGAAGTGTGATTATAATGGTTTTGAACTTATCGCGTTAGCGATTTCACGAACGCAGTGAGTGATAGATATTAATAATTAAAAATCAGTATTAAAATAATCATTAATAAGATTGTCGCGTTAGCGACTTCGCCGAAGGCGATAATTATTACTATAATTAATATATTGATCATAATACTACTTAATGAATAATCGCTTCGCGAAGTGCTGGCGCACAGTATTGATCAATTGTTTGCTATCTAATCAGTTCACTTAAAATCCTATCAAGTTCGTCTGTCTCGACGATCTTCCAGTGGCTATAACAATCCAACAGCTCCAATTCAACGCCAAACAGCTCAGGAATCGATTCCATCACCTCGCTAATGTCATCATAGCGACCTACGACAAGATCACGGTAAATCACTGGCAGCGAGCCACCAGCGATCTCTTCAATGTCATCAGAAATGTCATCAGACATACAGTTTACCGATTCGCTCTGCTTCCAGCTCGCGCTCTCGTTCAGCGATCTCTGCCACTGCATTGAGTTCATTCCTCATCAGTTCGACCACTACGTCACGCGGTAGCCCAGTCATACCTGCAATTGAGGGGTTGGGTTTCGTTTTTGTCAGCGAGTCAATCCAGTCGTCCTTGAGACCGTGTGCCCAGCAACAGCGAACAAAACGGCGAATCTCGATCTCGAATTCTGGGTCGATGGTGCTGGTGGCTTCTTCGAAAACTTCATCTTGTTTTTCTTCAAATTGTTCGACTTCTTCAAATTGTTTCGCTTTAAAGCCGAAGCCAAAGCCCTTCATTTCAATATTGGTCGGATTAAACATTCTTCCTCTCCTTCATGTCCTTCATGTGATTGATTCGTTCATCTGCCAGACGCTGCTGGTGACGTTTTGCCGCTTGTTCGAATGCTTGTGTGAGTATCTGCATCAGTTCGTTTGAGGGATCGCTGTATCGCGTTTCAGCTTGTTCACCATTACCGGAGACACTCACCGCAATCTTGTGATGATGTTCTAATACCTTGATGCCGGACGATTCTATGAATATGAAATCTTTCGAGGTGATTATTGGGATATTGGTACGCTGGGATAGCGCATTGATAAATTCAGTCGTTGTCATTTTAGCTCCTTGTATGAACTATTTAGGTGACTCTCTGTGGAGCTTTTAATCAGCTAAGTTTTTAGCTCAGTGCAGGATTGCGTTCAGTGGATTGCACAAATCAGGGCGGTAAATCCGAGCAGGGATTCGTTGATTGGAAAACTGAGTTTCACAGTGATAGAGATATGAAAAAGCCGCCCGAAGGCGGCTGCGGAGCTAATCGTGGGAATACCCATTACCCACGATGTTATTTAAGAGGTTTTAATCGGCACATGGTAGATTCAAACACCAGTTCATTGATCCAATCATACTGATCCACGTTCATTGTCTCGGTATATCCGTCTGGGAAGTCTTCTTTAGAGACTACTCCCTTACACCCGTATAGCTCATTACGTCTAGCGTCACACTCTCGTTCCAGTTCAGCGGCCACGTTACCGTCACTGAAAGTAGGGAAGTAGAGAATTGTAGGCGTGTAATCTGTGGAGTTCATCTGTTGCGTGATACGCTGTTCGCCTTTATTCGTAATGCCGTATTTCAAGAACTCGTGATCGGCTTTATGCCAGTGAACCACGTAAAAAACGCCTGCTTTATCAGGTGAATAGCCAGTCTTAGCACAAGCGGGGCATCCAGCACCATGATTAACGAAACTATCATAACTTGGCTTCCACTTATTTCCACAATGACATTCTAAATCCAGTCTTGTATTTTTGTTCTTATACTCTCCGCCAACAAATCCATGGAACTTGATATCGAGTTCAGAACAACGTTTCATCACCGGAGTTATTGGGTCATCGTTTCTCTGATTTCTATCAGCGCATTTCGGACATCCTCTACCGTGATTCAACAAGTTATTCACTTGAGCTTCCCACTCATATCCGTCATGATTGCATCTGAGTTTGATTTTCTGTCTGGCACCAGTGATCGGTTCTTGACTGATAATCTCATAGTCTGGATTAGTTAATCTCAAACGATATTGACGATCATTCCACCGATAGGTTTTAGAACAGGCGCAAGGAACAGAACCCTGTTTAACAAGACTCCTCTTTACGCTTGTTTCTAACTCTGGAAACATCTGTTCGTCTTGGTGACAAATAGAGCAATGACAAGCGTATAACTTATTTGCCCCCTGTTTACCAGCAATCCCAACAACAGTTAAAACACCGCCTTTCGGCGTCTTTAATTCAGTGCCACAAAATTCATCTTGTTCGTATTCTAACTTCCAATCTTCTAAACTTTTCAACTTCTACCTCTTTACACTTTGCGGGTGCGATTAACTAATAAGAGTGCCCACCAAAGCCGCAAACAATAGTGGACGAAGTGATCTTCGAGGTAGAAGGCACTCTTATTGGCTAACGATTTATTTGGTAATGATAACAGGCTCCACACACCAGTAAACAATCGTTATTGCTGGTGGCTGCGCCACCAGCTTATTTCTTGTATTCCCAGCCGTATTGCTTCGCTAGGTGGATAATAGTCCCAGCGCCGACAGTTCTTCCACTCGTTTGTCGAGAAAACCCAGATTCCTCTCCTTTCGTCATCGTCGTCATGTTCTTTAGTTCATATATCCCGAATAAATTCGCCACAGCGAAACACACGTTTACCCATTCATCCCGACCCCTGTGCTCACTAAAAAAATACCGAGCGGCGTCTTTGACTCGTTCCATGCTGTCATCGCCGTTAAATCGCTCCGCAAGTCTTTTGCGTCGAGCTTCCGCAAGATAATTCACCGGTGCCGGATAGCAATAATTCTTAGCATCGAGTCCTTTACCGTCTGCGAATCTGAATTCGAAGTTATCAGCCTGTGGATTAACTCTGTATGAGTACCTATTAGCATCGAGGCTTGAATGATCCAACTCGCATTCCAACAGACGTTCAAAATATGCGGTAATCCGTTTTGCACCAGCTTTCCAGTTCTCCCGCTTCTGTTCTCGTTCTTCTTCATTGCCGACGAATAGGTAAGGTGATGCCAGCGGTATCATTATCTTCAAGCGTGGGCAAGCTGGTAAGACTTCACCAGACGATTTGATCTTCTCTCGCATATGATTAGCAGAGGTAGCAATTGCATGAGCGTAGCCAGCGTTAGACAGTCGCTGGTGGACTATATCAAGCAGTTCAGCGCCGTGTTTTGTTGGGTCGTCTATATCAAGAAATAGAACACCGACACCGGCGATTGATTCTTTGCGTTTACGTCCGTCAGTTGATAGCCCTGCCATCCACTCACATTTGAAAACAGTCTTGACTTTTGATTCAGTCCAATCAAGCGTAGTTATTTTCCAGCCGCGATAAGCCTTTTCATTTGCTTCTGTTTTTGTCATCATGCGGTCAGATGATGTTTCTTTGTTAATTGATATATTAAATTCCACGTTATCTCCTATGATTTGTGTTTTGACAAAACGGTTTGCCTTTTTGCCATTTGTTTGTCTTTTGATTTGCCATCGAAAAATCGGTCCAGCCAGCGTGGCCACTGACTTCCGTGAAATTTTGCCATTTTTACAAGAAAAATATGTAAGTTCGCCACCACCACGTTTCCTCCAGAGAAGAGAAGCAGCAGTGTATGGAGTAATACTCTATTATATTATTTCTAAACTTTTAAAAAAATAACAAAATAAGCAAAATAGTGGTCTAAGCAGCGTGGTGCCTGAATTCCTCGTGGCAAAATGAGTGGCAAAATTTTGCCTTTTTTGCCACTGTTGTGTTTTGATTCTTGTAGACAGTTGCAAATTTTTGTATTTGAGTTGCAAACCGAGTTGCAATATTTTTTGCAACTCAAAGGCGCTTCGCGCCTTCAGGTCTTTTCATGTTGTTGGTGAAAGTTGCAAATTTTTTTGCAACAGTTGCAAGTGAGTTGCAACCACGAAAATCGGTCCAGCCAGCGTGGCCATTGACTTCCAGAGAAAGTTGTAACACTTGTAAATTTTTTTTTAAGTTGGAAAAAATAATACGTGATTACTAATACAACCTGTATCTCAGTTCTGGTGGTGCCGCTGGCTGTGGCGATTTGGTCAGAAAAATCTGCAACCGTTGCAACTTTTGAAAAACCTCAATTAAATCAATAGCTTATGTGATTTTTTACTTGCAAGTCGGTTTGCAACTTTGCAAAAAATATTGCAACCGACTGCAAGTGTTATTTGAGCAGTTCTTCCAACTCGTCATCGTTGGCCGCAGACAAACCGAAATCAAAATCAACGCCTTTTAACTTAGTAGGAGAATCTATTTCCACACTACCTGTTACCTCCTCGAATTCACGATCACTAATATATTGGTCGAAGTTTCTTTCAAGTTCGCTATATACAACCTGTTTAAAATCAATGCCGGTGATTATCACGTTTGGATTGTACATCACACCACCAATTTGCTTTCGTTTATCACCCGTGATATTCCACCCGTTCCGTTTCGCCACTTCTGCAAACAGAGTCTTGATCGCTCGCTCGTCATAATTCGAGTGTCGTGCTGTGCCAGCTCTTTCTCGCCACAGTTTCACGCAATCACGCATCGGCGCAAGTGTCTCATTTTTAACGCAAGACATAAGAATATCTTCCGCCAGATGATCTTTATCCGACTTCTGCATACCCAATAGATTTTCATAGTCTTCACCGTGCAATGCTCTTGGACAGCGGTTATTCATACTTTCCCAGTAAGTCTTCTCGATCCACTTTATAGTCTGCGCTACTGCTTTTCTGTCTTTGCAAGCGTTTATAACAAGACGTTCAATATCTCTTGCCTCTGCCTCAGTGCTAACTCCGAATTCTCGTGTTATTACTTTCCACAGCGCATCGTTGCCCTTACAAATACTGAATCGCCTGTTCTCACTGGCGTCTTGGCTTAATGCAACAGCGCCGAATTCGTCGTTAGTACAGAACACATACCAGGCAAGGTTGTCGATGTAATATTTGTCCTGTCCCTTCTTCTCGATGGGTATGCTAACGTTACCGATTGTTTTTTTCAGTTCTTCATTGAAACGCTTGTCTAGCTTTGCCTCATCAAAATATACAAGATGTGCACCTTCCATATAGCTGTTAAATCGGCTCAAATCGTCGATTTTACCTGATACGCAAGAACTAGAACCATGAAACACAGTGGGCATAAGTACACTGGTGAATGTCGATTTACCTGAACCCTGACCACCGAATAACACTAATGACGGCAATGTGTGCATAACATTGCCCTTTAGTTTCCAGAGAATGCATTTACATATATGGTCAAAGTTTTCCTGCTTCTCTCCTGAAATAGACCATAGCAATGCCTTAATATATGGATCTGGCTTACGGGGATCTGCAATGTGATACTCGTCCGAGTTCATAATCCACTTTTCTTTCTCCACCTCGCACATATTCAGTGTTTCTTCATCCATGCGTCGGGATGAAGACGTTCTAAAATTGAATCGGCGAGTTGTCTCGCGGCCACCGAGGTAGCATTTTGCCATTTTAAAAATGGCACCTATGCCAGAATCAACCCTGCTATCTAATAGAATATTATCAAGTGTTTTGATTCTAGGAGTCGGATGATCACCATTATCATAACGCTCCTTTAGCTGTTTGAATGTCAGAGTAGTCCACCTGTAATTGTGTGGTTCGTCTTCATATCCCACCGGCTCAAGCATTACGAATTCTTCGGTGTCACCAAGGTAGAATATGTTTTTTCGATTCAGGTAATCATAGAAATGTAACAACGATTCATCCGTCGTCATGTTCTTCTGAATCTGTTTCTTTACTTCTTCCTTGTCTTTAAGCAGGCTAACGAGTCGAGTTAGTGCCAGTTTCGGCCTAAACTCCTCCTCTAATTCAAGCATGTGTTTAATCTCATGCTCGTCTAGGCCGAATTTATCCAATGCACTATAAATTTTGATTTGATCGGCATCGGCGTATAGTTCTTTTACTTCTTGAATCGAAAACTTCGATTTATGGGTATTTTCCACGATATATCTCCTTTGAATTGGTGGATTATTTGAATTTTCATCATTTTACTTTCCTCATAAAGTTGATTTTAATTTGATTCACAAAAAGCCGATACTCTCGGCGCGTGGAATAAAAGGCGATTATTCCTGAGTGTTACATCGTAGATCCTTGCCTTAAATCCATAACGTTCTTCTATTTCATCTTGATCTAACCAGTTTTTAAGCTGGTTTTTATTACCGCCTCGATATATGCCTTCCTTCTTTATACCGAAATATTCAGCGAAGTTTTCCATAGACTTGAATCCCAGTTCACCGAATGACATTAAAAATCGTTCGTTATGGTTATCAATACACCATGCCTTAAAAACGGCATTGAGAGTCTTGTAACTGTAAGAATACCATTCAGCACTATCACCATTAACATCGAATAAAACAAAATGTCTTGGTTCCTGTCTGCTCCCTGAGCATTTTCCCTTCCTCGCCAGATAGAATACATTTCTATCCCTCACGAACTCGGCAAGCCTCCGTAGAATATGCTCCTTGTCATTGATATAAACAGTTTCGGTCATTGCTTGTCCTTCTCGTACTGTTTAACGATATCAGTAACACGTTGGTGAACATCTGCCATTTCAGGAACTTTGATATCGTATTTCTTGATCCAGTTATAAATCTTGGACTTCGTATGACCTGTGATTGCGAATGTATACATGGTGAGGCCGTAAGTCTCGATTATCTTTCTCTCGTATGAGGTAATTGGGTTTGTAACTGCCATTTTATTCTCCTTGAACTAATAAGTGTGTGTTTTTCATCGATCAAAATAAAACCAACCCACAAGGGAGTTGGCTTTAAAAAGGATATATCGTGAAATACCTGTTTATTATACTGCATAAAAACAGGGTGATAAACATCATGAAATATTCAAATCAGTGGACTACCGAAACAAAATCAGACAAGAGGCAACTCTTGATGAAGTAATAATAACACTACCTCCAACGGTAATAAACATTGTGCTCATTTTGCTATAGGGGGGGCATTTTATAAAAACGACTCTTTCCTATCACAGCCTCGACATAATCTGATCCACGCTAATCACTTGTGAAAACTTTTTTCTCTGGGGCTCCACAGGTGGTCACCTAAATAAAATAAAAGGAGCTAATATGAAAAAACTTTGTAGCCATCCAAGCTGCACTACCGTATTCGAAGGTAGCGGCTGGTATTGTCCTGCCCACAAGAAAGTCCACAAATCTCGGAAATATACTAAAACAACAGTCAAAGGCTTAGATACCAACATGGATTTCTATAATTCAAGTGGTTGGCGAAAGCTATCTAAAAGCCATAGGGCCTCTTATCCAATATGCGAGCATTGTGGCCGTCGCACCGCTATTGCTGTTGACCACCATCTTGAACTATCACTTGACCCTAATCACCACCATGCTCGCTGCCGCGATAATTTCGTCAGCGTGTGCAATCCATGCCATTTGTCCAAGACACGTCAGATTCAAGAGCTAATCAGAAAGGGTGATATCAACAAGATCCGGGATTACCTGCTGATTGAGCATCCGCGCCGTGAAGACGCTGAATATCTGAAAGACTGTGAAATCATCATCCCAGTTTAACCCAGCGAAAAAAGTTTTTGGAATTTCCATTTTTTATACGAAACAGAAGACTGTGGCTGTGTTGTAGTCATAATGTCATCAATACAATGGCCCCCCTATCAATAATTATCAGGAGTTAACATGAAATTTATAATTAAAAATCCATTCCGCATCATGAAAAATTGGTGCACATCTATTGTTGAGCGATTCAAGAAATACCGAGCCGATAAACGGTTTAATAAAACGACAGTAGTTATCCCAATTACATGGCATGAGATTAATATGGTGATATTCCACAAGGGCTATATGTATCGCGCTGAGGTCTCGGCGAATAATTGCCTAGTTACTGATTTCAAAAATGAGCCAGTGGTGGATCTTAGACTGTTATCTGAAATATTCCGGTTGGTGAAAAAGAACATGAACACATACGATAAAATGCCGCTGCCTAAAGAGCGGTGAAAATCAGTTAGCATGTGGAATAATCACGATTTTTCATTGCCGATTGGAGGTGGTCATTGATCACCTTCTAAAAAGTTACACTAAAATACTTATTTTAAAATCGAGTCATATATATCGTTCGAACATGAAATAAGTATTTTAGTGTAACTTTTCAAACATGATCAAAGTTAGTGGTAATCATGCTCGATGCAATATGAAACTAGGACGTTATCTCTCACCTTTCTTAGTGATTTCGGATCATAGGCCAAAATGCCTGTCAACTTTTGCCTATTCTTACGTCATACACATCAACAACGAGCGATGTAATATGTTGAATGCCTATGGCCTCCTGTTATCATGTTCATATTGAATCAATAACAGCCCGGAATAACTTGACAATGAAAGTAGTTGTTTATCATCGAGTGAGTACAAAAGGGCAGGGAGAAAGCGGACTCGGGTTAGAGGCACAGCAGCGCGACACAGATCTGTTTCTGTCCCACTATGCTGGTGATCATGAAGTGCTTGAAACGTTCGTTGACGTTCGTTCCGGTAAAGGCAATCTGAATGATCGTCCTACTTTGAAATCCGCTGTCGAGTTATGCAAACAAACTGGCGCAACGCTTCTTGTTGCTAAAGTGGATCGCTTGAGTCGTGACGTTGAAACAGTGGCGCATGTCATCAAGCTGGTGGACGTTCGAATCGCTTGTCTGCCGTTCGCTGATAAGTTCCAGATTCATCTGTATGCAGCGTTAGCAGAGCAGGAACGAGAGTTCATATCTCAGCGTACAAAAGCCGCATTGCAGCAAGCGAAAGCGCGTGGCGTTAAGCTGGGTGGATATAAAGGGGATCGCGAATCGAGAGTTGAAGCCACTAAAGCAGCCGCAGACGAGCGAGCAGAGGGTTTAAGAGCGGAGTTTGCTGAAATGCGTAGAAATGGCTACAGTCTCAAGCGCATGGCCGAGAGTCTGTATGCTCGTGGTATCAAGACTGCTAGAGGATCGGAGTTCAGCATCACAACGTGCCAGAGAGTTGTGCAGCGACTCGGGCTATGAGCCCGTTTATCCCCGTATCCAGCCTGTCAAACGGGCATGAAAAAGGCCGCTTCGCGGCCTATTGGTTGAGTTCTCTAATCTCGCTCAAGAATTGCTTGGTATCAGTGGTGAATGCACCATTGGTATGAAAAACAATCTTGTGTCCATCGTGTCGCTTCACGCTGACGATATGACCCTTGCCGCTTTGACTAACTCTGATCTCGCGAACAATCTTCTTTAACTGGATGTTGAACTGCTTGGGATCATCCACCAGCGTCAGCAGTGTTTTAACAGCGTCAGCAGCAATCGGCATTGATTGCTTTTGTTCTGCGATTAGCGCCTTCTTCTGTTCTTCGAGAGAGGAGAGGGCACTGATAACAGCAGTCGTGGCGATTGTACTTGTCATGCTTGCCAGTGATTCAGATAGCTCTCGGACTCTGTTATCGATCTGACTCAACTCGATCAAAATTTCGTTAGCGCGTTTGTCGTCTTTGATCGTCTGTTTGATTTCGAGACGATTGGCATTATCAATCACATGGCTATGTAGGTCTCGGACGTGTGCCTTGTGCTCACAGCTTTCCAAGAGTGCGTATCGGCAGTAGTAGTAAGTGACCTTGCCAGTTTTATTCTTGCGGCTCTTTGCTGCCATCTTCTTGCCGCAGTGCTCGCAGTAAACCAACCCACTAATGTGATTCGTTTCACTTCTGCCAGCGGGGCGTTGAACTGCTCGACTGTTAAGCTCTTGATACTCTGAAAAGCTGATTACCGCAGGGTAATAATCATTGATCAACTCGCTCGGCTGATACTTGCCCTGGACTTTCACTCTGACTTGATGGGTCCCATACAGACAAGGATTTGCTATCACATCGCGGAGAGTGCTCGGGTTCCAGACACCGTTATGATTAGCAGTGGGAATACCAGAGCTGTTCAGATAGCCCGCAATTTTAGCGAGTGACGCACCATCACCTTTCATATCGATGATCGTTTTCAGCACGGGGAGGCGATCATTGAACTGATACTTTCCATCAATTAACGACAGCCAAAATGGCAGCTTGCGAGGGATTGCAACGCCCTGTTTTGCTTTCTCTCTGGCCGCGTCTTTGTTCGCTTGTATGCGTTGAGATTTAGCCAGAGATTCTTTATAGGCAATGTCACTAGCTACAGCGATTCGGATCACTAATGTCAGGTCGTTTAGTGAATCACGATCAAGCACAAGCCCATCCATCAGGCTGACTACTACAACACCTTGAGACAATATCTCTTGAAGCATTGCCTGCGTCTTGACGATGCCTTGACGACTCAGACGATCTAACTTTTCAAGAATGACAACATCACCAGCTTTAATCGTGCCGTTGGCAATACACTGATGAAGATCTGAAAGGGAAGGGCGATCCACTTCTTTATAAGCAGAAATGCCCAGATCGCGGAATGTCTTGGATGAGAGTGTTAGACCATGTTGCTTGCAATACAGCTCGGCAGCTTCAATCTGCCGTCTTGCTCCATCACCTTTGATTTGTTGCTTGGAACTCAGTCGGATGTATGAGTAAGCTATTGATTTATCTTTGGTTCGTTCTTCTCGGCCCACAATCTGTAGATCTCTTCGGATGTGTGTGCTTTTGATTGTAACACTTTGCGATAACGGGTTTCACAGCGCGGGCAGCGTTGCAGGGTCGGATCCTGTTCCAGCTGTTCGATGGAAAGCGGCTCTTCACAATCGGAGCAGAGGCCATAGAGGCCGAGATCCATCTGGCAGAGTGCCGCATCGATCCGCTTGAGGCGAGCCACGCTCTGCTCAACCTTCGGCAGATCCAGCCGGCTGGTCAGTTCCACCAGTTGATCCTGCTCGCAGTGACCGACCTGTTCGGCCCACTCGTCACGGCGGCAGGCTTTGAGCTGACCGATCAGCGTTTCTCGTACTTGGGCCCAGTCTGACAGCAGGCGATTACGCCAGACAGTCAACTGTGCTTGCGTCATTTCACACACATTATCCCCCACAGGACAGACGACAGATTCGGGGCAGTATAGGGATCCGATAACTCTATCAAGATGATATGCGTCAAGTTAAAGGTGGTTAGCCGTGGCTTTTGGCTGCTTGCAGCAGGGCATCGCGGATCGGATCCGTCTCTTTGAGCACCCGGATCTCCTGAAACAGCAGGTCTGCTTCGGGATATTCCCGCTTGAGGTAGCTGAACCACTGTTTGATGCGGCTGGGGTAGTAGTCGGCTTTTTCACTGGCCAGATCCTGCTCGGTATAGCTCACCATCAACTGCAGCACCTCGACCCAGCTCATGTGCGGGCAGCCGGTTTTC
Source organism: Aeromonas sp. DNP9 (assembly GCF_001728955.1). NCBI lineage: Bacteria > Pseudomonadati > Pseudomonadota > Gammaproteobacteria > Aeromonadales > Aeromonadaceae > Aeromonas > Aeromonas sp. DNP9. Next base: position 18,109 of record NZ_LYSQ01000022.1, read on the forward strand.
ATCACGTTGGCCAGATTGGGCAGGGAGACGGCGCCGCGTCCGACCATCAGGGCATCGCAACCCGAGACCCTGGCGCAGGTGAGGGCATCTTTATGATCCCAAATCTCGCCGTTGGCAGTGACGGGGATGGGCAGGGCGCGGCGAATGGCGTCCACATATTCCCAGTGGGCGGGGGCCTTGTACCCTTCGCGCTTGGTGCGGGCATGAACGGCCAGCTCGTTGGCGCCCCCCTGGAGGACCGCCTGAGCGTTCTCCAGATAGAGCTCCTTGTCATCGTAACCGAGACGAATTTTTGCGCTCACCGGCAGATGGGCGGGCACGGCCTCGCGCACCGCCTTGACGATGCGGTAGATGGTCTCGGGCTCTTTGAGCAGCACCGCACCGCCCTTGCTCTTGTTGACCGTAGGGGCGGGACAGCCGAAGTTGAGATCGACGCCGGGGGAGCCCAGCTCGATGGCGCGCACGGCGTTCTCGGCCAGCCACTCGGGGTGTTGCCCCAGCAGTTGTACCCGCACCGGGGTGCCTGCGCGGGTTTTGCCATCTTGCAGCAGTTCAGGGCAGAGGCGGTAGAACACCTTGGCGGGTAGCAGCTGATCGACGACCCGGATAAACTCGCTCACGCAGAGATCGTAATCATTGACGGAGGTGAGTACCTCCCGCATCAGGTGATCCAGTACCCCCTGCATGGGGGCCAAAATAACGCGCATAACGGCTTTCCGACGAGAGTGGCAAGAAAAAAGAGGGCAGATTGTAGTGGGGTTGCGGCCCGCTGTCAGCACCCGCTCAAACTCTGTTAGGCTAGAGGGAGATAAATCACGCAAGGAGAAGGAATGAAGCGTTGGTGTCTGATGGCGCTCGGGTGGCTGGCATTTGCCACCGGTATCGTGGGCATTGTGCTGCCGCTCTTGCCGACTACCCCCTTCATGTTGCTGGCTGCCGCCCTGTTTGCCCGCTCGTCGCCCCGTTTTCATCGCTGGTTGCTGACCCATCCCTGGTTTGGCCCGCCCATCGTGGATTGGCAGCAGTATCGCGGAATTCGTCGTCAGGCCAGACGGCGCGCCATTATCTTCATTTTGCTCACCTTTTCGGTGTCGCTGGCGGTGGTGCCACTGCTGTGGGTCAAGGGGCTGCTGGTTGTCATAATGGTGATCCTGCTCACCTGGTTAATGCGTCTGCCGGTGCTGGAGCCAGTTGCAATGGTGAAGTGAAGTCCCTAAGCTATTGCAGCAATAATGCTATGGAGTCGGCCTGTCATTTTTGCGTGACAGGCTTTTTTATTTCCCGCAGAAGGGAATTGAGAAAAAATGGCCACCCCTGGGTCAAAAAAATAAGCGGTCAACACATGAATCCGGAAACCCTGAAATTTATCGAAGCAAGCATCAAGACCATTCCCGACTATCCGAAGCCGGGCATTCTGTTTCGTGACATCACCAGCCTGATCGAGAACGCCGAGGCCTTCAAGGCCACCATCGATCTGCTGGCCAATCATTATCGTGATCAAGGGATCACCAAGATTGTTGGCACCGAAGCCCGCGGCTTCATCTTTGGTGCACCGGTCGCTTTCGCCATGGGACTGGGCTTCGTGCCGGTCCGCAAGCCGGGCAAGCTGCCGCGCGAAGTGATCGAGGAGTCCTATGCCCTCGAGTACGGCACCGACACCCTGCAACTGCACACCGATGCCATCGTGCCCGGTGACAAGGTGCTGGTCGTGGACGATCTGCTGGCGACCGGCGGTACCGTCGATGCGACCGTCAAGCTGATCCGCCGTGCCGGTGGTGAAGTGGCCGATGCGGCCTTCATCATCTCCCTGCCGTCTCTGGGCGGCGATGCCCGCCTGACTGCCGCTGGCATCAAGGTGGTCTCACTGGTCGAGCTGGCCGGCGAGTAATGCCTCTTCGGCCTGATCCTCTGCATCGGGCCTGCATTGAACCGATGCCCTTGCGGGCATCGGTTTGAAAATCAAGCGATCCCTCCCGCTCTGACCGATAGCCGATACAGCCAGCCCGCCATTTGTGTTAGCATCCGGCCTCAATGCCTTGTCTTCCCTGCATGATGGATTTATGAGCTATCAGGTTCTGGCGCGTAAATGGCGCCCCCATACGTTTGAACAAGTGGTAGGCCAGCAACATGTGCTGACCGCCTTGACCAACGCCCTGGATCAGGGACGGCTGCATCACGCCTATCTGCTGAGCGGTACCCGCGGGGTCGGCAAGACCACCATCGCCCGTATTCTGGCCAAGAGCCTCAACTGCGAACAGGGGATCAGCAGCCACCCGTGTGGTGTCTGTGATACCTGCCGCGAGATCGATCAGGGCAACTTTGTCGACCTGCTGGAGATTGACGCGGCGTCCCGCACCAAGGTAGAAGATACCCGCGAGCTGCTCGACAACGTGCAGTACCGCCCGGCCCGCGGCCGCTTCAAGGTCTACCTCATTGATGAAGTGCACATGTTGTCGCGCCACAGCTTCAACGCGTTGCTGAAAACCCTGGAAGAGCCGCCTCCCTATGTGAAGTTTCTGCTGGCCACCACGGATCCGCAGAAGCTGCCCATTACCATCCTTTCACGCTGCCTGCAGTTTCATCTGAAGAGTCTGGATCAGACCCAAATCGCCAAGCAGCTCGAATGGGTGCTGGACCAGGAAGGTCAACCCTTCGAACCACGCGCGCTGCTGGCCCTGGCCAAAGCAGCCGACGGCAGTATGCGCGATGCCCTGAGCCTGACCGATCAGGCACTGGCTCACGGTAACGGCAGCGTGCGTCTCGAGAGCGTGCTGACGATGCTGGGCACGCTCGATCATCGCCACCTGCACCAGCTGCTGGAAGCCATTTTGCGGCAAGATGCCCCGGCAACCATGGCCAAGATCACCGAGATTGCTACCCTGGGCCCCGATTTTGATCAGCTCCACGCCGAGCTGGAGGGCTTGCTCCATCGCATCGCCATGGCGCAGCTGCTGCCTGCCAGCGTGCAGGAGCAGGGGGCGGATGCCGACTCCCTGCTGCAACTGGCCAAGGCGATGAGTCCGGAAGAGGTGCAGCTCTGCTACCAGATTGTGCTGGGGGGTCGTAAAGATCTGCCCTGGGCCCCCGATGGCCGCACTGCGCTGGAGATGACCTGCCTGCGGATGCTCGCATTCTCGCCAAGGCGCGATGCCCTGCATCCGGCCAGCCTCACCGCGTTGCCTCCATCAATGGCGAGCAGTGCAGTGAGCAGCGCCACCCCGGTTGCCTCCTTGCCGGGAAAGCGCCCGGCCGCTGAATCGGCCGCACTGGCACCGATCAGCGGCGCCGTGCCCGCACCGCTAGCCAGCCCGCCTGTCGCCAACGCGGCTGCGCCAGTGGCTGATGCCTCCCTGTCGGCGATGGCGTCCGCGATGGTGGATGACACCGCCAACCCCGCTGATAGTGAGGAGGAGGCGCAAGCCGCCGAGCTGTTCAGCCAGCAGGATGAGCTGATGCGCGAAGCTGCGGGCATGGGTTATCAACCCGAGCCCGCTTTGCCAAATGTACATCACGATGTACTTGCGCACTCAGCTGCACAGCCCGCTGATGCTGGCGAGCATGCGGCAATCGATGCTGACTATTCCCGTGGCGAGTCGCTGACCGCCGCCTTCGAGCCCGCGCTCGAACCGACAGCAACGCCTGTTACCGCTGCTGAACCGGTTTCAGCGGTATCGAGCATGCAGAGCCTGCTGGGCAAGCGAAACATGCTGCGCAGCCGCCAGCGTGGTCAGGATGCCCCGGCGGCGCCGGCTGCGCGCGCGGTGCCGGTTGCCCCTGCGCGTCCCGTCGCCCCCGCTGCCGCTCCGGTCGTTACCCAACCGTCAGCACCGGTCAGCCAACCGGCCGGGCAGGGGATGGCGGCGATGGGTCACTATGATGATCTGCCGCCGGTGGATCTCTATGGCGACGGTTACGAGCCGCAGGGTGACAACGGGGAATACGAAGAGTACCTCAATCAGAGCTTTGTCGAGCAGACTCCGGCCATGAGTCACGCTCCCGTTACGGCTCCGGCCCAGCCAACCGATCTGCCCCCCTGGGATCTCGACGGGCAGCCGAGCTATCGACCCGGCGAGCGCAGCGCCACTGCGCCTGCGGTGACGCCCGCCCCAGCGCCCCAGCCGGTCGCGCCCGTTGCGATCACTGCGGTGGCTGCTGCCCCTGTGGCGCAGAGCGAGCCCGCCCAGCCAGTGATGGAGACCATCGACTGGGATGAGCTCGAGAGTGATGAGGAGCCACAGGAAGGGGAGGCGACCCGCCTTATCCCTTCGTCACTGCTCAATGGTTGTGGCGACCCTTGGGCCGAACTGATTGCCCACACTCAGGTGGGGGGACGGTTGCGCCAGCTCGCCATCAATTCGGTGATGACGCGGGAAGGGGATAAGGTACTGCTGACCCTCAAGCCCGAACAGCGCCATCTGGTGAGCGACAAGGCGCGCGCCGATCTGGCCGAGATCATCAGCCCGGCGCTCGGGCAACCGGTACAGGTCGAGGTAATTCTCGGTGTGGTGCCCGACCAGGAGACCCCCCTTGAGATCGAACACCGCCTATATCTCGGGGTACGCGAGCAGGTGAGCCGGGATCTGGAGCAGGATCCCAACGTGCAGTTTTTAGTTCAGCGGTTTGGTGCCGTGCTCCATCACGAGAGCATCGAGCCCCTCAACCGCTAAATTCCGTGGCCGGGAGCTTGCTTCCGGTTGAAAAGCGGTTTGGCTGTCCCCATCTAGGACAGACAAGCCCACAGCCCGGCGCTGGATGCCGGATTTCAAGACGAGAGACGACATATGTTTGGTAAAGGTGGAATGGGGAACCTGATGAAACAGGCCCAACAGATGCAAGAGCGTATGCAGAAAGCGCAGGAGCAGCTGGCTCAGATGGAAGTGACCGGTGAAGCCGGTGCTGGCATGGTCAAGGTCACCATGACCGGTAGCCACAGCGTCCGTCGCATCGAGATCGACCCCTCCCTGATGGAAGATGACAAGGAGCTGCTGGAAGATCTGGTTGCCGCCGCTTGCAACGATGCCGTGCGTCGTGTGGAAGAGCAGAACAAGGCCAAGATGGGCGAGCTGACTGGTGGCATGCAACTGCCGCCAGGTTTCAAGATGCCCTTCTAAGGCGACTCTCCCCGCGCATTCTTGCTCCCTTGTCGCTGGCCATTCGGGTCACGGCAAGGGGGACGGCCGAGAGACCCAAAGACGCAGCGTTATTGCTCAGGCGATACGCTGCGTTTTTTTATGGGCGCCATGCTGGCGTGGACGGGCTCTAACTATCCCTTCTGGGGAGAGGTTGCTACAGAGCAGGCCGATTGCGCCATGAAACGCAGCCGCTTTGCCAAGGCAGCGCTATTTGTCGATACCCGCTATCGGATATCCCGGTTTGGCGTGGCTGGGCGGGATCGGCATAATGGCGGCTTGCCGTATTGAGGAGATTGTATGAAATATATTGGAGCCCACGTCAGTGCGGCCGGTGGGGTGGAGAATACCATCGCCCGCGCCCAGGCCATCGGGGCCAACGCGTTTGCCCTCTTTACCAAGAATCAACGTCAGTGGCAGGCGGCCCCCTTGTCGGATGCCACCATCCGTGCCTTCAAGGCGGCTTGTGACAAGGCCGGTTTTCTGCCGGAGCAGATCCTGCCCCACGACAGCTATCTCATCAATCTGGGCCACCCGGATCCCGATGGTCTGGCCAAATCCCGCGATGCGTTTCTCGACGAGATGAAGCGTTGCGAGCAACTGGGGCTCTGTTATCTGAACTTCCACCCCGGTAGCCATCTCAAGCAGATCCCAGAGGCGGCCAGCCTCAAACTGGTGAGCGAGTCCATCAACTGGGCGCTGGAGCGCAGTGAAGGGGTGACGGCGGTGATTGAGAATACCGCAGGGCAGGGGACCAACCTCGGCTGGTCGTTCGAGCACCTTGCCACCATCATCGAGGGGGTGGAGGACAAGAGCCGGGTCGGGATCTGTTTCGATACTTGCCACGCCTTTGCCGCCGGTTACGATCTGCGCACCGCCGAGAGCTGTGCCGCCGTCTTTGCCGAGTTCGACCGTACGGTGGGTTTTCACTATCTCAAGGGGATGCATATCAACGGCGCCAAGTGCACTTTCGGCAGCCGGGTCGATCGCCATCACAGCTTGCGGGAGGGCAATCTGGGAGAGGCAGTATTCCACCACATCATGAATGATGATCGCTTCGATCGCATTCCGCTGATCCTCGAGACCATAGACGAGTCCATCTGGGGCGAGGAGATCAGCTGGTTGCGCAGTCTGGCGCAGTGATACCGAGCAAGCGAATCAAAGAGAGGGAGCCGTGGCTCCCTCTCTGCTTTTTCCGTTATTGGCGGGCGGGTCTGCCAGCGGCGCTCCGAGCGCGCGTTACTCTGCGCGGCTCACCTCGGCATCCTTCACCTGAGCCCGGCAGAAGTGGATAAAGTGGCGCAGGGAGGTGGAGTGGTACTTCTGCTTGTGCCAGATAAGGGAGAGCTGGCGCGGGAAGCGACGGGAGAGGGGCAGGGCGATCAGCCGCCCATCTGCCAGGCGATCCGAGGCTGCCAGCCGGGAGATAAAGGAGATGCCAAGCCCCTTCTCCACCGCCAGCATCACCGCCTCCAGGGTGTTGAGTTCAAGCCCTGGTTGCCAGCGGGGCAGCTCGGGCTGGATCTGCTGGATAAATTGCTCGCGGCTGCCCGATTGTGCTTCACGCAATACCCAGGTCTCGCCCCCCAGACGGGAGAGGGAGAGCTCCTTCTTGTTGGCAAGCGGGTGACCGGGTGGGGCTACCACCAGCATCTCGTCCTGCAGCCAGGGTTCGGCGAGCAGGTCGGGGTGGTGGTTCTCCCCCTCGATCAGTGCCATATCCAGCTCGAAGTTGGCCAGCGCATGGCAGAGCAGGTGAGTGTTGTTGATGGTCACCTTGGGGGGGAGTCCCAGCTCCTGTTTGCTGTTGGCGAGCAGGGTGGGGAGCAGGTAGTTGCCGATGGTCTGGCTGGCACCAAGGCGCAGCTGGCCGCTAGGCTCGGCATCGGGGCTAAACAGGTTCTCGATATCCTGCATCCGGGTCAGCAGCTCTTCAGCAGCTGGTTGCAGCAGGCGCCCCTCGTTGTTGAGCTGCAATCTGGGGTGAATGCGGTCAAATAACGGGGTGGAGAGCTGGCGCTCCAGCTCCTGCAGCGACTGGGAGACGGCCCCCTTGCTCAGGCAGAGCTCGTTGGCGGCAAGGCCAAGGTTTCCATAGCGGGCAATGGTGGCGAACACTTTCAGCTGCTGCAGGGTCAGTTTCATCGTGTTTGGTTTTCCTGAATGATTGATTTAATTCATTTAGATATCGTAAACGATAAGGGGGCATTATCCTATCGCCATAGTCATCAATAGAAAGGTGTCATCATGATCGCAAGAACCCGTAAATCACTGGCTGCCGCCCCAACCCCTATGGCGGGTCTGGCGCTGGGCATCGCCAGCCTTGGTTGGTGTTGGGAAAATGCCGGTCACTTCGATGGCCGGATGCAACTGCTGGGCGCTGCCATTGCGGCCGTGCTGCTGGTGATCCTGACCTTCAAGTTTCTGCTTCACCCCCGCCTGCTGTTGCAGGATCTCGCTCACCCTGTGGTGGGTAGTGTGGTACCGACCTATGCCATGGGTACCATGGTGGTCTCCAAAGCGCTCGGCATGATTGCGCCGCAAGCGGGCGAGGCCCTCTGGCTGTTTGCCGTGGCAGTTCACCTGCTGTTCCTGGCCACCTTTATCTGGCATCGCGCCAAAGAGTTTGAAATCCACCACATGGTGCCGAGCTGGTTCGTGCCGCCGGTGGGGATCATCGTGGCTGACGTCGCCTTCCCGGGTGGTCAGTTTGCCCCGCTGGCCAACGGTCTGCTCTGGTTCGGGATCATCTGCTATGGCCTGATGCTGCCGCTGATGCTCTATCGCCTGATCTTCAGCCATGAAGTGCCGGATGCCGCCAAACCGACCATCGCCATTCTGGCGGCTCCTGCCAGCCTCTCTCTGGCCGGTTATCTGACCGTCAGCCAGGAGCCGTCACTGCTGCTGGTGGCCGTGCTGTTGGGGATCGCCATCCTGATGACCGGTATCATCTATCTGGCCTTCATCAAATTGCTGCGTCTGCCCTTCTCGCCGGGTTATGCTGCCTTCACTTTCCCGCTGGTGATCGGTGCCACCGCCCTGTTCAAAGTGGCTCATCTGGTTGAAGGGTTTGCGCAAGGGAGTCACTACGTCGAGCAGATCAGACTGCTGGCCCACTTCGAGCTGGGGGTGGCTACCGTCATCGTCGGGTATGTGGCACTGCGTTACCTGATGTTTTTTCTGCCGCAGCGTGATACCGAAATGAATAACGGCATGGCCCGCCAGGGTGCTCACCGATAAATCTTGACGATGTGACATCGGGAAATGGATAAGCAGTGCGCTCCGAGAGCGACGGGATAAACGACCAGTCATACGATGGATGGACAAAGAGCCTCCACTCTGGTTGTGTAACGAGCAAAATGCCCCGCAGTGCGGGGCATTTTTTTATGGTTTTTTGATGTGGCGTCTGTGGCGGGCTATTTGCCATGGATTTAACTGGTATTACCTGTCAGGACGACTACAATGCAACACCACTTTTTCGCTCGACCCCAATACATGTCGTCCCAAGATCCCGTATTTGACTCCTCTTTTGAAGCCCGTTTTCTGCATCCCCGCTACTGGTTCAGCTGGTTGGCGCTCGGTGTGCTGATGCTGCTGGCCTTTGTGCCGGTGCGATTGCGCGACCGTTTGGCCGAAGCCTTGGCACCGCTGGTGTTTCGTATCTCGAAAAAACAGATCTATATCGCCAGAACCAATCTGGAGATCTGCTTCCCGGACAAGAGCTCGGAAGAGCGGGATGCCATTGCACTGACCTCGATCCGGGTCGGCCTCAAGAGTCTGTTGGGATTTGGTGAGTTCACCATGCGCAGCCAGCGTTATCTGATGAGCCGGATGCAGGTGATCGGTTGGGAGCATATCGAGGCGGAGCGGGCTGCCGGTCGTCCGGTGATCCTGGTAGTGCCTCATACCTGGCCGGTGGATGCCGCCGGTTACTGCTTCACCCAGCGCGGGGTGCCGATGTGCACCATGATGAAACGGGCGCGCAATCCGGTGTTTGATTGGCACCTCAACCGTGCACGAGCCAAGAACGGTTGCCGCGTCTATGAGCGCAGCGCCGGGATCAAGGCAGTGATCAGGACCATCAAGAGCGGTCGCAGCTTCTTCTATCTGCCGGATCAGGATCATGGCCGCGAGAAGAGCATCTTCGCCCCCTTCTTTGGCTATCCCAAAGCGACCCTGCCTGCCTTGCCCCGTCTCGTACAGGTCAGTGGCGCCAAGGCGGTGCCGCTGCTCGCCTGCTATGACGAAGCGAACCACTGCTACCGGCTGGAGATTGAGGCACCGTTTGACAACTATCCCACCGAGGATGTGATGGCAGATACCTGTCGTATGAATGACATGGTGCAACAGCAGCTGATGCGCCATCCGGGTCAATACATGTGGTTCCTCAAGATCTTCGATACCCGTGAAGATCAGGAGGGGCTGGATGGCCTCTACGAGGCGGGGATCCAGCGGATCCGCAAGGGATTGTCGCCCCACGGCTGACCCAGAATTTGCGTTGATTGAAATGGCCCCAGGTGGGCCATTTTTTATGATAACTCGTCTGATCAGTGCCTTGCTGGTCGATGGCTAGCCTCCCCAGGGTAGAAAAAAATGTCAGGATCACTACAATAACCGTTTGTTTTTGATGACTTGATGGCCGCCATGTCTGCGTTAGATCCGGTATTTGATACCTCATTTCATAGCCGCCTGCTGCATCCCAAATGGTGGGGTAGCTGGTGTGCGCTGGGCCTGCTTTCCCTTTTGGCATTTACTCCTGCGAGGCTGCGGGATCGTTTTGCCGATCTGGTCTCACCGACCCTGCTGCGTTTCTCGAAAAAACAGGCATATATCGCCGATACCAACCTCAAGATCTGCTTTCCCGAGCTGGATGCCGCCGCACGTCAGGCGCTGCTGCTCAAATCGATCCGGGTCGGTCTCAAGACCTTTATGGGCTTTGGCGAGCTCAGTTGGCGCAGCAAGGCGCGGCTGACCCGCCGCATCAAGGTCACCGGCTGGGAGCATGTGCAAGCGGAGCAAGCCGCGGGCCGCCCGGTGATCCTGGTGGTGCCTCATACCTGGGCGGTCGACATGATTGGCCGCTACTTCTCCATGATGGGCATCGAGATGTGCACCATGATGAAGAGCCCGAAAGATCAGGTGTTCGACTGGTACATCAATCGCGAGCGGGCCAAAGGGGGCAAAGTGTACGAGCGCAGCGCCGGGATCAAACCGGCGATCAAGTCGATCCGCGCCGGCGCCAGCTTTTTCTATCTGCCGGATCAGGATCACGGCCGCGAGGCGAGTGTGTTTGTTCCCTTCTTTGGCCGCCCCAAGGCAACCCTGCCAGCCTTGCCCAAGCTGGTGAAGCTGACCGGTGCCAGAGCCGTGCCCATCTTTGCCAGCTATGACGAGGATGAGGGACGCTATCTGCTGGAGATCGAGCCGCCGTTTGATCCTTATCCCACCGCCGATCTGCTGGCTGACGTCAACGCTATGAACCGGGTGGTGGAGATGCAGGTGGCACGTCATCCCGAGCAGTACATGTGGTTTCTCAAGATCTTCGAAACCCTGGAGCATCAGGAGGGGGATGACGGCCTCTATGAAGCGGGGATCCAGCGTATTCGTCAAGGCTTGCCGCCCGAACCTTGAAAATTGGCCCGCATGCGGGCCATTTTTGTTGGTACAGGCGCCTTTCGTATTTGGCCTGCTGCTGGTGGTTTTTAAGGCGAACGGGTGGACAAAAACAGCGCAAACAGGGGATAACAGGGTGTCTTATGAAAGGGAGAGGCAGGTGAGCGTGCGCGGAGCTATCTTCGAGAGCAGAAATAGGGTAAAAGGGCGGCCATGAAAATTCCAAATCGAATCCAACCTCTGGTTGATGACGGCCTGGTCGATGAGGTCGTCAGCCGGTTGATGAGCGGCAAAGAGGCCGATGTCTATGTGGTGCGCTGCGGCGACGAGATCCGCTGCGCCAAAGTGTATAAAGAGGCCTCCAAGCGCAGCTTCAAGCAGGCCGTGGTCTATCAGGAGGGGCGCAAGGTGCGCAACAGCCGCAGCGCCCGCGCCATGGAGAAGGGCTCCAAATATGGCCGCAAGCAGCATGAAGAGGTGTGGCAGAACACCGAGGTCGACGCCCTGTTCAAGCTGGCTGCTGCCGGTGTGCGGGTGCCGCAGCCCTATGTCTGCCTCGATGGTGTCCTCTTGATGGAACTTATCACCGATGAGGATGGCAATGTCGCGCCGCGCCTCAACGATGTGGCACTCACCCCCGAGCAAGCGGTCATCGATCACCACAAGGTGATCCGCTATGTGGTGCGGATGCTCTGCGCCGGTCTTATCCACGGCGATCTCTCGGAGTTCAACGTGCTGGTGGATAGCCAGGGCCCCGTCATTATCGACCTGCCCCAGGTGGTGGATGCTGCCGCCAACAATCAGGCAAAGGCGATGCTGGAGCGGGACGTCAACAACATGCGCAACTACTACGGCATGTATGCCCCCGAGCTGCTCAAGACCCGTTATGCCCAGGAGATGTGGGCGCTGTTTGAAGATGGCAAACTCACCCCTGAGAGCGAGCTGACCGGTCACTTTGAAGAGAGCCGCGCCGCCATCGATCTCGATTCGGTGCTGCAGGAAATCGAGAGCGCCGAAGAGGAGGCCTATGCCCGTCAGGCCCGGATGAAGGCGGAGCAGGAAGACAGCTACTAACGGTCTTGCCACGTTCGCAAAAAGAGCGCCTTCGGGGCGTAATGCCAGTCAGTTAAGCCTGACTGGCATTGTTTTTATTGGCTTTTTTCACACTGTACTTCTGTGGCCTTGGCTTCACACTGCGGGGGTAACTCCGCTCCCTTCGCTCCGGTAATACAAACTGCCCCGCCTGTTTCTCCAGCTCTGCCACCCGCTTCGGGATACTCCCCGGTGACAGGTACGGCATGCAGCTCAGTTCATGGATGAGGTACACCGATGCCATGTGAAAACTCAGCTGGCTCGCCGTGTATCCCTTCAGACTCGCCGCCATCTTTACCATCTGGCTGCGCAGCAGGTTGTACGCCAGCAGCACGCCCCACAGCTCTTGCCGTATCCCCGCCGCTTTCTTGCTGCGCAGGGTCAGCCGGTGTTGTTGCAGGCTGTGCTTCATCTCCCGATAGCCCAACTCGATTTCCCAGCGGTGGCTGTAGAGCTCAACGATGTCGGCACCCGGGAAGCGCATCGGGTCGACCATTGAGGTCAATACTTGGCGCTCCTTGCCATTGATGTGGCGGGTCAGCAGGCGGGCTTCCACTGTGTCCGGCAGGTGCGGCCACTTCTTCCTCGCCTGTGGGCTGGTTTTCAGCAAGACCAGTGCATCCTGGCGTCCCAGTTTGCGCACCACCTCGTATTGGGTGCCCTTTTTGAGCGGCAGCAACCAGTGCCGCTCAACGCCCGCAGCCTGCCATGCGTGGAGCAGGCCGAGGGAGTAGAACCCCTTGTCGAACAGGGTGAGCGAGTGGTCCGGCGTGCGCGCGATGAGTTGCTCGGCCAGTACCATCTCGTTGACGGCGCAGCTCTCCATGACGGCTTGCGTGAGCAGGTGGCTGGTCAGCTCCATCTGACAGAGCATGCGCACCTGCGGATAGGCGGTTTCGCCCTGCCGGGTACTGGGCTTGGCAAAGGCAGCGGCATTGTCCGGGGTATCGGGTGTGCGCCACATCACGCCATCAACGGCGAGCAGTTGCAGCCCGGCCCAACCCGGATGATTGGCCTGCTGGTGCCAGAGAGAGGCGGTCTCGTGAAACAGCCGCTCGATGCTCTTGTCCCCCAGTTTTTGGCGAGCTTGCAGAAAGGCGCTGGGAGCAACAAAGGGGCGGTCGCCGGGCAACAGGATATCAAGCTGATTAACCAGCTGGGTCATGGGGACGTGGCGGAAGATAGCCATGCCGATAATGGCCCAGACCAGACGCTATATGGGCATACGGCGGCGACGCAGGGTCACGACATCCTCTTCGGCAAGCAGCGTTGTTATGCGCTCGGGAGCAATGAAGTCTGAGAGTGACTCAAACTGAGCGGCATTGCTGGCGTGGAGGAAGTCGAGAGCGTGAGCGATACGCATAAAAAATCCGAAACCAATCAACAGGTTTCGGATTTTCACACAACAGAAGGATCGGTCAATGGATCCTTAACTGATCGGCATTAGCCTTCGGGGCGCTCTTTTTATTACTGCTGCGGCTATGGTCGGCTGGGGCTGGGGCTGGGGCAGGGGGCTAGCTGATACATCTCCAGCCAGTTGCGATCCCCCGGATGGAAGCGCCGCCCCAGCAACACGCCACCGGCTGCTGTAATGACCTTGCGGGAGGCCAGATTATCTTCGCCGCAGCTGATTAGCACCGGCGCTGCCAGCACCTGTTGTTGTACCCAGCGCAGCATTATGGTCGCGGCCCCTTCGCCACGGCGAGAGGGGCGGGTTTTGTAACCGATATGACCCAGCCACTGGCGGGTTGCCTCATTGTCACCGTGACGCAGTCGCAGGGTGGCGATGATCTCCTCGCCATCGAGGGCAAAATAGGTGGTGGTCGGCAGGTATCCACTGGGCAAGTTGCTCCCTTTGGCGTGATCCAGCAGGCTCTGTAGCCAGCCGTTCGGGTCAAATTGCGCCACCTGATAGAGCGGCTGTCCGTCCTCGGCGCATTCGGTGACATAGCGCTGGTAAGCCGGGGTATCTGCCAGCCTGGCCAGTCGGCACTGCAGAGCGAGAACTGCGCTCATGACAGGAGCGCGCAGGGCGGCAGCGGCTGCGGCTCGTTGTGGTGGAGCTCCTGCACGCAGGCCCTTTGCCTTCCAGCCTGTTTGGCGGCGTAAAGAGCCTGATCCGCTCGCAGGTAGGCCGCTTCAAACCCCTCGTCAGGGTGCAGCGAGGTGAGGCCGATGCTGAGGCTGATGGGGCCACCGGCCAGCTCCCGGGTCGCCTCGGCGATCTGCTGTTGCACGCTGTGGCAGTAGTCGGGTAGGGTCTGCGGGTCCGCCATCAGCAGCAGGGCCAGCTCATCGCCGCCAAGCCGACCGGCCATGCCCTCAGAAGGCAGGGTATTGGTGAGCACCCGACCCACGGCCCGCAGCATGGCATCACCGGCGGGGTGGCCGTGGCGGTCGTTGATCTGCTTGAAGTTGTCCAGATCGATCAGCAGCAGCTGGCCGGGGCTCGTCACCTCGCGGGCACGCAGGGCAACCTGGCGTTCGAAATAGTGGCGGCTGAACAGGCCGGTCAGCTCGTCCTGATTGGCACGCCGCTCCAGCTTGCGCTGGGTGGCCAGCAGGGCTTGCTGTTGGCGGGTGTGGACCAGGCTCAGCAGCAGATAACTGCGGGCGATGGTAAAGAGCAGGCTGAGCAGGATCACAGGCCCGAGCAGCGGGTCGGTGAAGGAGTTGGCCGCCAGCTCCGGCTGCCAGAGGTGTTTGGCGATCCGCAGTAGTTGCAACAGCAGTTGCAGGCCGAGCAGCAGAATGGCAAAGCGCAGCACCCGATAGACGGGGGCCAGCCGCTGGTAGCGCCAGAGCTGCCAGATAAGCAGCGCAATCTGCAGCGAGAGCACGCCGGAGAGCACGATGATCCGGCTATGCACATCAAAGAGGGGTTGCTGCAGGGCGGTCAGGGCAAACAGGACGAAACCGCCGAGGGTAACGGCGGGCAGCAGCCAGCCCAGTTGGTCGGCTTCACGGCGAAAGAAGTGGCGCATCCCCCGTTCATAGAGCAGGGTGGTCGACATCAACAGCAGGTTGGTGCAGAGAATATTGGCAAGGGATGCATTTCCCTCAAGGGGGCGCAGCAGGAGGCAGCAAAAAGCCCCCGCGATAACCAGTTCCCCAGCTGACCAGTAGATCAATGCCCTGATCTGGCGATGGGTGTGCCACATGGCGGCGAAAATGGTGGCTACCCCCACATGTGACAGCGTGACGAACAGCACCAGACTCAACAACTGGGCTGAGGAAAACAGACTTGGCATCAAGGGGCTCTCTGGGAAGTCACCTGTGAACGAACAGGCGATGGGGTATCGCCTGCTGGCAGTGGCCGATCACAACATGAATCCAACCTATTATCAATTGGTTAAATGGCCGAATGTGCTCACCTCCGACTTCTTGCACGATGGCAATTGCTGACGCGATTTATCAGCGCACAAGGAGCCATTTTATTGTCTTGTCAGTCAATTTCGCTGCGTGAAAGGTGGTTGTGTTGGCGGCAGGGTGAACCCAACCGCCAGACGTTGTGCTAATCGCAGGTTGCTGCAGGCAAGCGCATTACGATGGCCTCCCTGTCCAGATGAGTCAGCAGACGGCGCACGTCGTCGAGGCGGATGATCAGAGTTGCGGTGTTGACCAGCGGATGGCACTGCACCTGTTTGGCCTGCCAGATGGCCTCATCCACCACCAGCTCTACCGCTTTTTCCCTGTCGCGCACCATGGCGAGCAGGGTCACCGAGCCCGGGGTGAGGCCGAGTACCGCATCGAGCCGCTCGGGGGAGCCAAAGCTCAGCCGCTTGACGCCGAGCATGGCTGCCAGCGCCTTGAGGTCGACCCGGTACTCCTCCGGACTTACCACCAGAAACAGCCGCTCGCTTTTCGGGTCGCGTAAAAAGAGGTTCTTGGTCTTGGCGGCGGGCAGGTCGGGCAGCAGCTTGCTCGCCTCCTCACAGGTAAATACGGGGGGATGATCGACACGCTGGTAGGGGATAGCCAGCTGATCCAGCAGGGAATAGATTGCCACAAAGACTCCTTTTGTCGGCGAAGAGTGGTCAGAACGGGATGAGCGGGAATAACGACCGGATCGAGCTTACCAGTTTGACTCCCGCCTCGCAGCCAGCGTGACGATTGCGAGTAGGCACTGTATGAACGTACAATAGTCCCATTCTCGGACAGCCCCTTTACGCTTCATGACTGCAACCCAGCCCACTGTACCCGCCACTCCGCCGCTCGACGGTTTTATCCTGACCCGCCACGGTCGGGACGTGCGCGGTCGCAACGGGCTGCCTGCAACCACCGAAATCGTGATGTGGCTCTGGAGCGCGCAGGGGCCGGTGCGGGTGGTTGTGCCGGGGCAGGAGCCGGTGTTCTTTTTGCCGCAGAGCCATATGGCAGAAGCTGCCGAGCTGTTCAAGGGGGCCGGGGTGAGCGGGCGGTTTCGCCGCCTGCCGATGCACACTTTCGATGGCCGCCGTGTGGTGGGCTGCTATTTCGCTACCCTGAGTGCCTTTCACCGTGCCATCGAGCTGCTGCTTATTCGCGGGCTGGAGCACTTCGAGGCGGATATCCGGCTGCCGGAGCGCTTCCTGATGGAGCGCTTCATCACCGCTGGTGTGCGCTTCGATGGCCGGGCGGTAAAAAAGGGGGGCAAGCAGGGATACTGGGAGGTCAACGAGGCACGCTGCGCGCCGCAGGCGGTGACGCCAACCCTCTCCTGGGTGTCCCTCGACGTGGAGTGCGCCATGGACGGGGCCCTCTTCTCGGTCGGTCTTTATAGTGAGCAGGATGCGCGGGTCATCATGATTGGCATCCCGGAAGCGGATGCCGAGAGCTGGGGCACCCAGGTCCAGTGGGTAGAGGACGAGAGCGCCCTGCTGAGTGCGCTGGAGAGCTGGTTCAGCCTGCATGACCCCGATCTGGTCATCGGCTGGAACGTGGTCAACTTTGACTTTCGCCTGCTGCTACGCCGCGCCGAGCTTAACAAGCGGCGGCTGCGGCTCGGGCGGGGGCGCGAGCTCTGCTTCTGGCGCTCGTCACGGGGCGATCCCCAGACCGGCAACGTCATCATCCCCGGGCGCATGGTGCTCGATGGCATCGACACCCTCAAAAGCGCCACCTGGCAGTTTGCCAGCTACAGCCTGGATGCGGTGGCGAGCGAACTGCTCGGCCGCGGCAAGGATATCGAGGATGTGGCCAATCGGGGGGAGAAGATCACCGAGCTGTTCCACTCCGACAAGGAGGCGCTGGCCCGCTATAACCTGGAAGATTGCAAGCTGGTGTGGGAGATCTTCGACTACTGCCACCTTATCCCCTTTGCCATCGAGCGCGCCTCCCTCACCGGCCTTGAGCTGGACAGGGTGGGGGGCTCGGTGGCGGCCTTTACCAACCTCTATCTGCCGCGGCTGCACCGTGGCGGATACGTGGCCCCCAATTTGCCAGCCGATGGCGGGCTGGCGAGCCCCGGCGGTTATGTTATGGACTCCAAACCCGGTCTCTATCGCCATGTACTGGTGCTCGATTTCAAGAGCCTCTATCCCAGCATCATCCGCACTTTTTGCATCGATCCCATGGGGCTCATCGAGGGGCTGCAGCATCCCGAGCACGCTATTCCGGGCTTTCGCGGCGCAATGTTCTCCCGAACCCGCCACTTCTTGCCTGATCTCATCGCTACATTGTGGGCGGCGCGGGATCGGGCCAAGGCCGCCAGCAACAAGGCGCTCTCCCAGGCCATCAAGATCATCATGAACTCTTTCTACGGCGTGCTGGGGTCGGGGGGCTGCCGTTTCTATGATCCGCGCCTTGCCTCATCTATCACCCTGCGTGGCCACAGCATCATGCAGCAGACCCGCGAGTGGATTGAGGCGAAGGGGTTCGAGGTGATCTATGGCGACACCGACTCCACCTTTGTTCATCTGGGGCGCGAGACCAGCCCCGATGAGGCGGACGAAATCGGCCAGCGACTGGCTCAAATGATCAACGATAACTGGGCTGCACTGATCAGGTGCGAGTTCGACCTGCCGAGTTATCTCGAGATCCAGTACGAGACCCACTATCGCCGCTTTCTGATGCCCACCATCCGCGGCTTGGAGAAGGGGAGCAAGAAGCGCTATGCGGGGCTGGTTGGCAAGGCCAGTGAGGGGAGTGAACAGCTGGTATTCAAGGGGCTCGAATCGGTGCGCACCGACTGGACCATGCTGGCCAAGCAGTTCCAGACCCGCCTCTATGAGCTGGTGTTTCACGATGAAGATCCCAGCGGCTATGTGCGCACCATGGTGGATGAGACTCGTGCCGGTCGTCACGACGATCTGCTCATCTACCGCAAACGGCTGCGCCAGAAGCTCGAAGAGTATCAGAAGAATGTGCCGCCCCATGTGCGGGCAGCGCGGCTGGCCGATGAGGAGAACCTGCGCCGCGGTCTGCCCCAGCGCTATCAGCATCGGGGCGCCATCGCCTATCTGATGACCCTCAATGGCCCCGAGCCGCTGGAATACAGGCGCAGTGCCATCGATTACGAACACTATATCGACAAGCAGTTGCGGCCCATTGCCGACGCCATCCTGCCCTTTATCGGAGAGTCGTTCGACCGGATCTGCGGCCAGCAGCTGGATCTTTTTTGATTGGTGCAAGTTGGCACTTTACTTCCCATGAATACTGGATAAAAATACAGTTATAAATCATGGAGAAGTTTCCTATGCGTCTTGAAATCATCATCGACAGAAAACATCAGATCCCGACCTCGACCATGGAGGCGCTGCGTCAGGAGCTGCTCAAGCAGCTTGGCGAAAAATTCCCCGACATCCATGTGCGGGTCGCGCCGGGCAGCGCCATGGCCCTGACCGTCAGCCGTGCCAGCAAGGAAGACAAAGAGCTGGCCGAAGCCATGGTGCAGGAGGTGTGGGAGAACGCCGAGAGCTGGATGCCGGAAGAGAACGTCGCCTCCTGATCCCGCACGGTCAGTGGATAACACGGGCGTTGGATAAATGGGCGGCGGATAAACAGGCATGCCCGCTAATGCACTGCTGATACCCATACAACAAAAAACGCAGCCAAGTGGCTGCGTTTTTTGTTGGTGGTGAGAGGTTTGCGGTGGCTTGTCTGGCTCTGGGTTGAGCCAGGCCCGTTACAGCCCTGCCCAGCTTTTCAGGCTCTGCTGCTGCACCCGGCGGTTGGCTTCGCGGATCTCCCCTTTGGCGCGCAGATCGGCCAGCGCGATAGGCAGTGCGGCGCGGATCTCGCCACTGCTCATTCCGGCTTTGAGGGCCGGGTGATAGGCCATCTTGAGCAGCACATAGTCCAGCCCGGTCAAAAAGCTGTCGATGCTGTTGTCATTGAAGATGGAGGGAAACACCTTGTCCGAGTCGTTGGGCAGCCCCATCACCTGGGTGAACTCCTCCACCACACAGTCGAGAAAGCGACCCTTGGCCCGGCTGTAGTCTACCGGAATGATGATGGTGGCACGGCTGATCTCGTGTTTCGCATTGGTTGCGAAGTTGGCAAGGCAGAGCCCCTCCTTGAGCGCCATCTTGACCGATGGATCGCCTCCCATAGTACGGTTGGCCCAGCTCTTCATCTTGTTGTAGTCGGTCATGATCAGGGTGAGGTTGGGCTTTGCGGCCACCATGCTGATGGAGTGGCCGGTGATGCGGGCCAGATGGGCCGCCTGTACCTTCACCACGTCGGCCTGCAGCGGCTTGTCACCCGACTCGTTGATAAGTTGCAGCCGGATCGGCTGCTGCCAGCGGGCAAAACGGGTCTGCCTGGCTTCGCCATACTCCCGCTCCATGGCGATGGCCATAAAGCTCTCGACCAGATAGCTGTCGCTCTGCCAGCGCTCATCGGCCCAGGCGCTGTGGCCCGCGAACAGAAGCAGTAGCGCCAGCAGCCCGCGTGACGTGAAGCGGGGATGGGCAGCGTGGCCCAAGTTGGTCATTACCAAAGTGGCAATAAAGCGGGTGGCACCAAAGGGGATGGCGGCAAATGACATGTTTCCTCCCTGAAACGGTTGTCAGCCTAGCGGCTGGCCTTGTCGATATCGCGCCAGGTGAGCCAGAGCCTGAGATCAAACTCCAGTTGATGATAGTCCGGCTCCATGTGCTGGCAGAGCTGATAGAAGCTCTTGTTGTGATCCTTCTCTTTGATATGGGCCAGCTCGTGCACCACGATCATTTTCAGAAACGGGGGCGGTGCCTCCTTGAACAGGGCGGCGATGCGGATCTCGTTCTTGGCCTTGAGCTTGCTGCCCTGCACCCGGCTGACGTAGGTGTGCAGGCCGAGGGCATCCTTGATCACGTTGATCTTGCCATCGAACACCACCTTTGACAGGGGCGCCGAGCTCTTGAGGTAGCGGTTCTTCAGCTCCATGGTGTAGGCGAGCAGCGCCTTGTCGCTCTGGATCTGGTGGCTCTCCGGGTAGCGTTTGGCCAGCATCTCCCCCAGCTTGCCTGCCGCAATCAGCTGCTGTACCTGTGCCTTGAGAGGGTCGGGATAGCCGCCCAGATAAGTCAGTTCCGCCATGGTGTCACCCGTTACATCCAAAAGTGGGCCATTGTAGTCATCGCGGGCCTGCTTGCCTACTGGTGAGGCGTGAGGGGATGGAAAAAGGGCGGCCAAATGGCCGCCCTTTGCGTCTCTGCGCTGGTTAGCGGCGACGATAGAGACCCGGATCCACCTCTTCGTAGTGGCTGGTCAGGTATTGATAGAAGGCGAGATGGGAAGGGGAGCTCGGCTTTTTCAGCTCCTCGCTCACCCGATCCGGCTTGGCGATGATGAACTTCGGGCTCTGGCGCTGGATATCGGCCAGCACCCGCTCGCGCACGTCATAGGGCGGATTGACGTTGGCAAAGAAGAGGTAGGCGGAAGCCGGCTGGCGATCGGTCCAGAGATAATATTGCGGTTGGATGCCATCGACCCAGATCTTGTCGCTCGTGCTGGTCTCGGCCTTGATGCGATCGACCCGTACCTGCGCCGCCGGATTGAAGGGGCGCCCCTTGAAGGTCCCTTCCCAGGCGTTGTTGATCATCAGCAGCAGCATGGCCAGCGTCGCCAGCCAGGGGGTGGCACTGCGCACATCCCAGGCGCGCCAGAGGGGGATGAGGATAAGTACCGGCAGCGCCCACAGCAGGCTGGTGCCGAGCACCTCGTTGACCCGCTCGAGGGACCACTCCTTGGTGCTCCAGCCAAAAGCGAGCTGCTGGGCCAGCAGCCAACTGGCGGTCAAGACGACCAGCGAGATGCAGAGCAGGCCGATGGCATCTGCCTGCTGTTCGCTGCGATCCAGCAATACCGCCAGCGGCAGCACCGCCAGTTGCAGATAGAGCACGTCGTAGTGATCGAACACATGGCCGGAGACCGAGTTGGCGATCAGGGTAAACAGCACCCCAAACAGGGTCGCCAGCAGGGCGGGC
Source organism: Aeromonas sp. DNP9 (assembly GCF_001728955.1). NCBI lineage: Bacteria > Pseudomonadati > Pseudomonadota > Gammaproteobacteria > Aeromonadales > Aeromonadaceae > Aeromonas > Aeromonas sp. DNP9. The sequence goes on from NZ_LYSQ01000022.1 coordinate 39,332, forward strand.
AGATACCACTCCTGACGGCGGCTCAGCATCAGAATGATGAAGGCGGGCAGCAGCATGATGAGGCCGGTGCGCAGCAGGCCGACGGCGCCCACCATGGGGGAGAAACCATTGCCGTAGCTCCCCTCGAAGAAGATGTCGAAGGCGTAGTATTTGAAGGCCGCCAGTAGATCATGTTGCTGGAAGTAGGCGTAAAGCGGGCCGCCAATCAGCGCCAACCCCAGCAGGCTGGAGATGAGCAGCAAGATGGCGTCACGCCACTTTTCGTGCAGACACCAGTGGCAGAACAGCACCAGATACCAGGCACCCCAGAAGGCGCCGTTGTTGGTGCGCATCCAGGCGACGATGGCGAAGGTGAGGGCCGCCACCAGCGCCGGCCACCAGCGAAATCCCTTGTCCAGCAGCAGGGTAATGAAGGCCCACTGGGCGATGAGGGCGAGGTGGAAGGTCCAGTCCTCGGTCATGTTGCCGTAGTAGTAACGGGTGCCGTAGAGAGCCAGCACCGCCAGCATGGCGCCAAGGCGCGCCTTGAACGAGAGTCCGAGCTGGGCAAAGGCTTGCCAGCTGGCCAGCAGTCCGAGCCAGCAGAGCACCCACTCCAGTGCCCAGATCCCGACAAATCCCCCCAGTCCATAGCCCAGCGCGTCGAGGGCGAAGATCATCGGCCCCTTGATGTCGATCATGTCGCGATAGAGCACGCCCCCTTCGCTCCACATCTTGCCCATCACCGCGAACAGCGAGGCATCAAAGCCCGGCGCCATGGCGTGGAAGAGCGGGTTGCGCAGACAGAAGAGCAGCGCCAGCAGGGCGGTCAGCAGCACGATGGCTGGCTTGATGCCCGGGTTGACGCGAGGAGGGGTGAAACGGATGGAGTGATTCATGAAGTCGCCTGTTCCTGCAGCTGGTCTTGAAAGCGGGCCTATCTTGCCGAGCTAGTGAGTGCGATGCAATGGGGTGGGCCCGTGTGAGGCAAATATTCTCGAAAAAGCCCGGTTCTTGCAGGGAACCGGGCGCTGGCTGCGGCAATATTGGCCGTCAGGGGGATGTGGCAAAGCCATCCCCCTTTGCATCAATTGATGTACTCAATCAGGGGCGGCTGTGCTTCCAGCGCTGGCAGGTGGCGAGCCCAGCGGATAAAGGCGTCGGCCAGGGTGATGCCGAGCTCCTGATTGTGCTGGGTCAGGGTCCGCGCCAGTGCGGTGTAGCCCTCCTTGCCGGAGGCGGTATAGGCGCTCGACACTCCGCGATAGACCTGTTCGGCATTGACCGCTTGCCACTGGCCGGGGGCGGCTTCCCACTCCAGTCGGGTGATACGCTGACCCTTGGGCCGATCGGCCTGATAGGTGAATTGCACCCCTGCGGTGTAGGGGAAGCTGCCGTTGCCATTGCCGACCACGCCGTTGTTGGTGGCATTGTCGATGGCATTCTCCAGCGCTTCCGCCAACTCGTGACCGTGCACCCGATAGAGGGTGAGGGGAATGGCAAACGGCAGCAGGCGACCGGCGATATCTGCTTCGCTCAAGGGGCCCGGCTCCAGCGAGCAGCGCACGCCGCCAGCATTGTGCAGGGCAAAGTCCACCTCGCCTACCTGTTCACGAGCGGCGGTCAGCATGGCGCGGGCCACCAGCGGGGCGAGCTGGCTACCGTGAGGCAGGGTGGCATCCGGTAGCCGCTGATGGGGCAGTGGCGCCGCCAGCCGGGTAACGATGCGCTGGCTCATGGTCTCGATTTCTGGCCGATAGCGTTTGGCCAGATGTTGTTCAAGTTGTGGATCCGGCTCGCAGAAGGTGAGCCCGGCGGGTGAGGTGGAGGCGAACGGCCAGGGCTGCCAGGGGAGCCACTCCAGCTGTCCCTGACTCTGCACGACGCGGCCCGACTCATCGAAGGTGAGCTCGCAGACACCGAGGCAGAGGGCGCTGTGGCCAGCGTGCAAAATAGCCACCCCGTTGTTCATCAGCGGATAACTGCCTTCGCTTGGCAGACCCAGCGGCGCGAGATCGCCGAGCAGGCTGTGGGTGTGGCCGCCAATGATGAGACTGAGCTCGGGGAAGCGCTCGGCCAGCAGCTTGTCCTGATCCAGCCCGAGGTGGCTCAGCAGCACGATATGCTGGATCCCTTCGCGCTTGATCTCCCGCAGCACTCGGGTGAGGGTGTCGGCGACCGCGTGGAAACGGGTGTGGGGATCCGGGTTGGCGATGGCAGCCATCTGGGCGAGTGTGATGCCGAGCAGCGCAAAGGGAACCCCGTCGATCACCCGGCGATGCCAGGGCTGATGGGCATCGTAGAGGTGGGGGATATCCCACAGCCCGAGGGTTGTGTCGGCAGGCTCCTGGCTGTTGTCCAGATTGGCGGCCAGCACCGGAAAATCGAGCTGGCGCAAGAACTCCACCAGCGGGCCGTTGCCCAGATCGAATTCGTGGTTGCCGAGCACCATGGCATCGGGGGCCAGCATGGCGAGCAGGTCGGCGTTGGCGCGCCCTTTGAAGCGGTTGAAATAGAGCGAGCCCTGAAAGGAGTCGCCACCGTGCAGAAACAGAAAACGCTGGCCGGCTGCTGCGGCTTGGGCACGCAGTTGGGTCAGTCGGGTCAGGATCCGGGCATAACCGCCGCACTGGGTGCGCCATTGGCCTTCACCGACAGGGGAGAAGCTCATGGGCGCGCCATCGAAGTGGGAGTGGCAATCGCTGAAATGGGCAAGTTGAACCGTAATACTCATCTCGGTCCTCCTTAGGGGGAAAATGAGCACCGAGTCTACTGCAAAGGGGGGGGCGGATACCAGCCCGGCAGGGTGCCGGGCTGGTCAGCGATCAGGCGGGTACCATGATCTGGGTGGCGACGATCACCACCAGCAGGCCGACGGCGACCGGCATACTGGTGCGCTTGACCACCTCAAACGGCGAGAGCTTGCCCATCCCCGCACAGGCGACCACCACCCCGGAGACCGGAGAAATGGTGCGACCCAGGTTGGAGGCTTGCAGCATCGGGATCACCAGATAGGCCGGGTTGATGCCAAGGCTGCTGGCCAGATTAGGGATCAGCTCCACAAAGGCGTAGAAGGGGGCATTGCCCGAACCGGTGGTGAAGGCGGCCAGGGTGGTGATCACCACCAGTGACAGCATCATGATCAGGCCGCCGGAGCCGAGATCCTGCGCGTGAGCCAGCAGAGTGTCGATAAAGCCGATGGTCATCAGACCCTGGGCAAATACGCCGGCACCGACCAGCAGCATGACCACACCGGCGAAGGCGTCAGCCATGTTGCGCCAGCAGACCTGCAGACCGTCCAGCAGCTCCTTGCCATTGCGGATACGCACGAGTTCCAGCAGGCTGGCCAGCACCATGCACATCACGATGATGGTGACGATATCCAGCTGCGGACCCCATTTGCCGTCAAACACCAGCACCCCGATGATGGGGGTAAAGGGCAGGATGGCGTAGAAGGCAGGCGCAGTCGTCACCAGATCACCCGGGGCGACCGGCTCGTTGTGCTCACCGGATTTTTGATCAAGGTAGCGCTGCCAGAAGAAGTGGGTCACCGCCATGCAGGCGATCGCCACTAGCGAGATGGGCAGGGTTAGCTTGAAGGCGAAGTCCAGCAGCGGCATGTTGGCTGCCTGAGCAGCCATCACCACGTCACCGGAGGTCGGTGCCAGAATGATGGCGGCTGGCGAGGCGCACACGGCGGCTGCCGCGCCACGGGAGATCCCCATGTTGACCATCAGCGGGAACAGGGTAGCCATCAACAGCACGCCGAGGCCGGTAGCGGAGCTGACCGCCAGCGACATGGCGCAGGCTACCAGATAAGCAGCCACCAGCAGGATATAGGGGGACTTGATGATACCGAGCGGTTTGCTGGCCAGCTTGACCAGAATGGTGTTGGCGCCGATATGGCTCATGTAGCCGGCGAAGCCGCACAGCACCATGATCAGCATCCCCAGTCCACCGCCACGGTCATTGAGCAGGAAGCGGATGTATTCGAAGATATCGGTCGCGATATAACCGGTGCTGACCACCTTGCTCGGCAGTACCGGCTTGCCCATCATGGCGGTGATGACCAGCAGCAGCAAGCCGCCGCTCAGCAGCACCCCGGTCGCGGAGTATCCTTTGAAAATGGCACGGCCCACCACCAGGGTGACCAGGGTGCCAACGATGAGTTCGAGCATATGTTGCCTTCTGATTGGATGAGAGTGGAGGGAGTCTATTCCGATAGGGGTAGAGTGGCGACTGAAAACCGGATGTTGTGTGAGCTAAATCAACGTTTAACCCCGTGAACAGAATTAAAGAAAGGTAAAGGTACTTTACCCAGCGGGTTTGGCTACCTACCCTTGCCAGCCTTGGTTGTCTTTTGAGGCTTTTATATGGTGGTTGGTGATTTTTCAGGCATTAAACGCTCTATTTTCCTGCTTGCGATGCTATTTTCACCTACTTGCGTGTTTGCGGTAACCAATGACGGTTTTCATCAAACCGGTCCTCATCAGGCGGTCGCCATGCGGCGTCTTATGGCTCCTCACTCTTACGGGGTACTGGTGGTTGCCGAGGGGAACAGACCCCGTTTTGCCGCGCTGGCATCCAAAACCACGGAAGCAAACTGCCTGGCCCGTCATGCCATCCGGGTAGATGGGGTTGCGCTGCTGGTCACCCCGAGATTCTATGCCAAAGAGGGAAAACGGGGACTTTGCGAGCTGTGGCTCAATGAGGGGGCAGATCAGGACTTTTTTGCCAACCGCCTTAAAAATGATCATTTTATTCAGATAGATGGTCATGACATCAATGTGAAAAACTATCACCTCGACTGGCAGCGCATCAGCCGTCATGCTCAATAAAAATACAGTTTTGGCCTTGTGCCATACTCTGCTCACGCAACCTGTGAGCGTGCTCTGATTTTTGGGCCCATCATTGTATTGCGCCGCCTCGTCGTCACACATAGGCTATACCCGTCATCTGTGTGGCGGTGGGGTTCACCAAGGTTGGTACTCCGCCCGTGCAATCAAGGAAGGTAGTCTGGCATGGTCAGCAAGGTTTATGGAGTAGTGGGGGTCGGGTTGTTGCTGTTGCCCCTGATGAGTCAGGCTCAACCGAGCCGGCCGCAAGTGGTGCCAGAGTCCCGCATCAATGTCCGTTTTTATGAGGTCAATGCAACCAGTCCGGAGCAGCTTGCCCGGGCGATTGCCCAGAGTGCTCCCAAGGTGAATGGCAAGCCCGTACTCGGCAAGGCGAGTTATCAGGTGAACTGGCAGCTGGATACCGAGCAGTTGCCGGGTCGCTGCCAGCTCAACCGGGTGACGGTGACCACCAACGCCACTGTGTTGCTGCCCCGCTGGCGTCAGAGCGCGAACAGTAACGATCCTGCCCGTCAGCGCTGGGGGCGGCTGCTCTCCAGCATGTTTGACTACGAATCCCGCTTCAAGGAGATGGTGCTGCAGGGGGCCAATCAGGTGGGGGGCGCCATTGCGGCGTTACCGGGCCATGCAGATTGCCAGGCGCTGCGCTATGCCGCGTGGGCAGCAGGCAGTGGCGAGCTGAACAAGATCAAGGGACGGCTCGACGGATTCCAGCGTCAGACAGGTTACGGCGAACAGCTCGGGGTGCACTGGCCCAAGTGAGCGCTATCTCAAGACGCAATATCCAGCATCGCACGATTTGATAAATAGAATGGCCGCCCGATGGGCGGCCATTCTATTTCCTTGCAGAGTCAGGTTCAGACTAGCGCTTTGCCCTTGAGCAGTTTGCGAACCCAATAACGGGCTGGGTGGAGCGCTTCCAGCAGATCGGCGGCCAGCGGCAGGGGATCGCCGCAGATCTCGCTGGCGAGCAGCTCACCACAGAGCGGCGCCGAGCAGAGGCCCCGCGAGCCGAGCGCCCCCAGCACATAGAGGCCGAGGTGAAGGGGGAGCGGCTGGGCGTTGTGTTGATCATGCTGCAGCTGCGCATAGTGATCAGCCAGACCTTGCAATCTGGCCACTGGCCCCACCACCGGCAGGTGATCCCGGCTGGCGCAACGCACGCCTACGCGCGCCTCATTGCCACTCACATCCACCTCGGCGGGCCAGGTCTGCTCCGGCAGGCAGGCTTGCAACCGCACCTGATTCTGGATCTGTTCATCGGCACGAAACTCAAGGCTGCTCTGGTTACGGCCATAGCTGGCGCCGATGCAGTGTTGATCGTTGTGCACTGGCGTGAGGTAGCCATCGTAGCAGAGCACGGTCTTGACCTGACGCAAGCTGGCCGTGGTCGGCAAATGGCTCACCTGACCGCGCACCGGATAGAGCGGCAGCTCGGCAAAGGGGAGCAGTGCTGGCAACTGGTGACCGGCGGCGACCACCAGATTGGGGGCCTGCCAGTGGCGGCCATCCTGGCTTTCTACTTGCCAGCCATCGGCCTGCTCGGCAATGGCGCTTACTTGGGTGTGGTACTCCACCTGCAGCAGGCCGCTGGCTTGCGCCTCTTTCAGGGCGGCTCGGGTGAGATCGGCCGGACAGAGCCAGCCTCCCAGCGGATAGCTGACGCCGCTGTGGCCACAGGGCAGGCCAACCACCTGCTCTACCTCTGCTGTAGAGAGGGGATGCATCAGTTCGGACGGGAAGGGGCCCTGGCTCATTTTCACCAACTTGGCTGCCGATTTGTCGTCATAACCGAGCTGTGTCACTCCGCATAATTCGAAAGCGATAGGATGGCGTTCGGCCAACGCCAGCAGCCGTTGGCGGGCATAGCCAAAGGCGAGGGAATAGAAGCGTGACAGGGCATCGTGCTCGCCGTTGAGCAGGGGGTAGAGCGCGCCCTGGCGGTTGCCCGAGGCGCCGGTGGCCGGTTCGTCATCTGCACACAGCAACGTCACCTTGCGACTCCGCTCCACCAGAGAGAGCGCCGTCATGGCCGAGGCGATGCCGCCGCCGATGATCACCACCTCGCCAGCGCGTCCGGCAGGACGGGCATACCAGGGGGCGATGGTCTGCTGCGGCTGCTTGTCGGTGCGATCCCCCACCAGCATCTCCCGCTTGCTACCGTGGCCCTTCACTTTCTTCATGGCAAAACCGGCGGCAATCAGGCCGCGACGGACAAAACCGGCACAGGTAAAGGTGGCGATGGAGCAATCGGGACGGGCGAGGCGAGCGAGACCATCAAACAGCTCCTGTGTCCACATCTCCGGGTTTTTGGCAGGGGAGAAACCATCCAGATACCAGGCATCCACCAGACCTTCTGTTCGGTGAGGCACCTGCGGCAGCATATCCTTGATATCGCCAAACCAGAGATCGAGGCGAATGCGGCCACCCGCAAAATGCAGGCGGTGGCAACCGGAAACCGGCAGCGGCCATTGGGCGACAAGATCCTGACTCAAGTGGTCAAGTTCAGGCCAGGCGGCCAACGCCTTGCGCAGATCGTCTTGGGTCAGGGGGTATTTCTCGAAACTGATGAAGTGCAGACGGGAGCCGTTGCCGGATTGAGGCGCCTGTTCCAGGAAGGCTTGCATTGTCGCCAGAAAGTTAAGGCCTGTGCCGAAACCTGTTTCACCTATCACGAAACTGTCACTATCGTGGTGCGAAAATCGCGCAGGTAGTCGGTTTTGCTGCAAAAAGACGTAGCGGGTTTCACCTAGACCGTTATCATTGGAAAAGTACACATCCCCGAAGTCACTGGAGACAGGAGTTCCCGCTTCATTCCAGTCCAATCGGGCATGATGTAAGGATGTTTGACTCACGTTTTCCTCGGCTCGCGTCACAAAATCGCGGGCATTCTACGTGAAAGCAGACCAGTTTGGCAGCCGAAAGCGGGTAGACTTGGCGCCAGTTTTTCCAGACGAGATGAATTAATGAGAAGAGCAGTGATCACCGGTATCGGCGTCATCTCCAGTATCGGCAACAACAAGGAAGAAGTGCTGGCCTCCCTGAAAGCAGGTAAATCCGGCATCACCTATTCCGAGCAGTTCGAGCAGCACAACCTGCGCAGCCGTGTCTGGGGTAACATCAAACTCGATCCGTCTGAACTGATCGACCGTAAAGTCATGCGTTTCATGGGCGACGCTGCGGCCTACGCCTACCTCTCCATGCAGCAGGCCATTGCAGATGCCGGTCTGGCGGAAGATCAGGTCTCCAACGAGCGTACCGGCCTGGTGGTCGGTTCAGGTGGTGCCTCCGGCAAGAACACCTCGGAATCTGTGGACATCGCCCGTGAGAAAGGGGTCAAGCGTGTGGGCCCTTACATGGTGCCGCGCACCATGTCTTCCACCACCTCTGCTTGCCTCGCGACCCCGTTCCAGATCAAGGGTGTCAACTACTCCATCAGCTCAGCTTGCGCCACCTCTGCTCACTGCATCGGTCACGCGCTTGAACTGATCCAGCTTGGCAAACAGGATGTGGTCTTCGCTGGTGGCGGTGAAGAGCTGGACTGGTCCTCTACCATCCAGTTTGACGCCATGGGCGCGCTCTCCACCAAGTACAACGACACGCCGGAAAAAGCGTCCCGTACCTATGATGCGAACCGCGACGGTTTCGTTATCTCCGGTGGCGGTGGCATTCTGGTGATCGAAGAGCTGGAACATGCGCTGGCCCGTGGCGCTCACATCTATGCCGAGTTGACCGGTTACGGTGCCACCTCCGATGGCTACGACATGGTCGCCCCGAGCGGTGAAGGCGCGGTGCGTTGCATGAAGATGGCGATGCAGGGTGTAGGCAAGGTTGACTACATCAACACCCACGGCACCTCCACTCCGGTGGGTGATACCAAAGAGCTTGAAGCTATCCAGACGCTTTTTGGCGCCAACGGTCCCAAGATCTCTGCCACCAAGGCGATGACCGGCCATGCGCTGGGCGCTGCGGGCGTGCACGAGGCTGTCTACTCCCTGCTGATGATGGAACACGGCTTTATCGCTCCCAGCATCAACATCGAGACTCTGGACGAGAAGGCCGAAGGTCTACCCATCGTGCGCGAGTACGAAGCGGCCGAACTCAATACCGTCATGTCCAACAGCTTCGGCTTTGGCGGTACCAACGCCTCTCTGGTGTTCAGCAAGTTCAAAGGCTGATATCCGGTTGATATGAAAAAAGCGCCTCAGGGCGCTTTTTTTGTCTTCGGGAGCTGCCATCACTCATTGCAGAGCAGAGCAGAGCAGAGCAGAGCAGAGCAGAGCAGAGCAGAGCAGAGCAGAGCAGAGCAGAGCAGAGCAGAGCAGAGCAGAGCATCGGCCATTTTGGAATAGGAAGAGTGGGTTAGTGGCAGATTTCAGCGCAGATGGTGGGGGGAGGTGACGCCACATCAATGAGCCTGATCTACATCTCTCTAGCGGGGCAGATAGCAAGAAGGGAGCATGAGGCTCCCTTCTTTGTTAGCGGTAATGTGATGGCTGCTAGAACCAGAAGCCGATGATAAAGGAGCCCGCCAGGGTCAGCATCACGTTGGCCACCGCATAGGTACCGGCATAACCGAGCGCCGGAATGGAGCTGTTGGCTGCCTCGTTGACCACATCCATCGCCGGGGCACAGGTCCGGGCACCTGTGATAGCACCGAGCAGCAGGGCCGGGTTCATCTTGAGCACCCAGACCCCAAACAGATAGCCGACCAGCACCGGCAAGGTGGTCACCAGCATGCCGGAGAAGAGCACTACCGTACCCACCTCGCTGAGGTGGTCGAGGATGCCGCCACCGGCTTTCAGACCCGTACTCACCATAAAGACCGCCAGACCGAGATCCTTGGCCAATCTGAGCGCGCCGGGCGGCACATAGCCGACCGTCGGGTGGTTGGCCCGCAGGTAACCCATCAGAATGCCTGCCAGCAGCAGGCCGACGGCGTTGCCGAGACCGAATTCGATCTGACCGAACACCAGCGAAACGGAGCCGATCAGCAGGCCGAGTACGAAGAAGGTGGTGAAGGCCACCAGATCCGTGGTCTGGCTGTGGATGCTGATAAAGCCGATCTTGTTGGCCAGCAGTTTGACCCGCTGCTTCTCGCCGCTGATCTGCAACACGTCGCCCTTTTGCAGCATGATGTTGCGATCGAACGGCATCTCGATCTGGGAGCGTACCACCCGGTTGAGGAAGCACCCCTTCTCGGTCAGGTTGAGCTCCACCAGATGGCGGCCTACCACGGAGTCATTCTTTACCACTATCTCTTCGGTGACGATCTGCAGGTCAAGCAGGTTGCGGTCAAACACCTCTTTACCGTTGCGGTAGTTGACGTCCAGCTTCTCGTGGCTCTCGGGATAGCCCACCAGAGCGATCTCGTCCCCTTCCTGAATGACGGCATCGCCATCGGGACTGGCCAGAATGCCGTTGCGGCGGATCCGTTCAACATAGCAGCCGGTATGGGGGTAGATGCCGGTCTCCCGCAGGGTACGGCCACCGATCCAGGCTGCCAGTTCGGGGCCAACCCGATAGGCGCGGATGATGGGCAGGTAGGTCTTGCGACTGTCGCTGTCGGAGAGGCCCCGCTCACGGGCGATTTTTTGCGCTTCGGTATTGAGATCGAGCCGTGCCAGCGAAGGGAGATAGCGCACCACCAGCATCAGACCAACCAGACCCACCAGATAGGTGAGAGCGTAGCCGATGCCCATGTTGTCGAGCACCGCCTGCATATCGGTTTGATGGGGCAGGTTGAGCAGACCGCTGCGCAAGGCATCCTGGGCACCCACCAGCGCTGGGGTCGAGGTGAGGGAACCCGCCAGGATCCCCGCCGCCATGCCCGGCCCCAGATTGAAGAACTTGGCCAGCCCCACCGTCAGCAACAGGGCGGTCAGCAAGATCACCAGGGTCAGGGTGATGTAGTGGATGCCATCGCGCAGGAAGACGCTGAAGAAGTGGGGCCCGGCTTCGATCCCCACGCAGAAGATGAAGAGCATGAAGCCGACGTTCTCGGTCGTGGCGGTGAACTCGAAGCCCATCTGGCCAAACAGCAGGGCGGTAAACAGCACACCTATGGTGTTGCCAATCTGAAAGTTGCCAATTCGCACCTTGCCAAGCAGCAGGCCGAAGGCCAATACCACGAACAGCAGCAGGGAGTCGCTTTGATGTAGCAGTGTCACGAAATCTATGGTCATGCCCGGAAAAACCGAGGAAAAAAGTGGGGTCGATATTGTGCCGGATCTATCCCCAATAAAGAAGCGCAAGGGAGCGATTAATCGGACGTTATCGGACGCTATTTGTGGAACCTGCGGCGTGATAGGGAGACAAGCGGATGAAATCTGGCAATTTTTGCTGTAACCGCCGTTGTCAATTAGTGAAATCTGCTGCCCGCGACCGAAGCGCTCTGGCGCAGGCCGATATTTTAGATTCTGCTGTTCAGCCGCTTGGCGGGGATCAGTTTCAGCAGATTCAACCGATGGCCACCATGGTTGGCTGAGGGGCAAATCAGCTTGATATTTACCCGTTCGCCCACGGGGCATGGGTTGGCAAAAAGATGCTTCTGAAAAGTGCCAATAGAGCCTGTCACTAGGTGGTTCCGGAGGGAGCAAAAAAACAGCATAAAATCAGGTTGACCAGCAAAATGACTCTTCGCCGGGGGCCATCAAGGGCAATCCCGCGTCCTGACAGGGCTTGCTGCACTTACCCACAGAATCTGTGGATAACCCTGTTCATGAAACTTGTTCATCGCCCTGAAAGCCGCGCCAGCACTGGGATGCAAGGGCTGTTCAAAAAATACCGGAAGAAAAATGTTTGTATAAAAATCAAATAGTTAGGTGCGACAGGAGAAAACTCTGTCGAGCAGGAACGGGTAACAAAAGGGAGCGTCAGCAGCAAGAAGGATCTTGTGCATTAAAATTGGCAGGAGAGAGCACTAAAGTGGATAACTTGCACCGAGATGGTGAGGAATTGGCTCCCCCGACTGGACTTGAACCAGTGACATACGGATTAACAGTCCGCCGTTCTACCGACTGAACTACGGGGGAACATCAGGCAAGGAGGAGCATCATACAGAAGGTGTCCGAGGTGGTCAAGCCATTCGCGGGATGATGGCACGGGTATACCGCTGCCAAACCCTCGGTTACACTGCTCCTCTGCTGTTTTGTGTCGGGAGTGTTCATGAGCAAATTGTTCAAGTTAGCCAGCCAGTTTCAACCCGCTGGGGATCAGCCCACGGCGATTGCCCAACTGCTGGATGGCATCGAGTCGGGGCTGGCCCACCAGACCCTGCTCGGGGTGACCGGTTCGGGCAAGACCTTCACCATGGCCAACGTCATCGCCACCCTGAACCGCCCGACCATGATCCTGGCTCCCAACAAGACCCTGGCCGCCCAGCTCTATGGTGAGATGAAGGAGTTCTTCCCCGACAATGCGGTGGAGTATTTCGTCTCCTACTACGACTACTACCAGCCCGAAGCCTATGTGCCGACCACCGACACCTTTATAGAGAAGGATGCCTCGATCAACGATCACATCGAGCAGATGCGATTGTCCGCCACCAAGGCGCTGCTGGAGCGGCGCGACGTGGTGATCGTTGCTTCGGTGTCGGCCATCTATGGTCTGGGGGATCCCCAAGCTTATCTGAGCATGATGCTGCATCTCAAAGTGGGGGATGTGATCAACCAGCGGGATATCCTGCGTCGCCTCGCCGAGCTGCAGTACACCCGCAACGACATGGCGTTTCAACGCGGTACCTTCCGGGTGCGCGGTGAAGTCATCGATATTTACCCTGCCGAATCTGACAAGCTGGCGCTGCGGGTGGAGCTGTTTGATGAAGAGGTGGAGCGCCTCTCCCTGTTCGACCCGCTGACCGGCGCTATCGAGCAGACGGTAGTGCGCTACACCATCTACCCCAAGACCCACTACGCCACCCCGCGCGAGACCATTCTGGGGGCTATCGAGCATATCAAGGAGGAGCTGCGCAGTCGCCGCGAGCAGCTGTTGTCCCTCAACAAGTTGGTGGAGGAGCAGCGCATCAGCCAGCGCACCCAGTTTGACATGGAGATGATGCAGGAGCTGGGTTACTGCTCCGGCATCGAGAACTACAGCCGCTACCTCTCCGGCCGTGCGCCGGGGGAGCCGCCGCCCACCCTGTTTGACTACCTGCCGGGGGACGGCCTGCTCATCATCGACGAGTCCCACGTCACGGTGCCGCAGATTGGCGCCATGTTCAAAGGGGACCGATCCCGCAAGGAGACCCTGGTGGAGTACGGCTTCCGGCTCCCCTCGGCGCTGGACAACCGGCCGCTCAAGTTCGACGAATTTGAAGCGCTGATGCCGCAGACGGTGTTTGTCTCGGCGACTCCCGGCCCTTACGAGCTGGAGAAGTCCGGCGGCGATGTGGTGCAGCAGGTGGTGCGCCCAACCGGCCTGCTCGATCCGGAGATCGAGGTACGTCCGGTGACCACGCAGGTGGACGATCTGCTCTCCGAGATCCGCAAGCGGGTCGCCGTCGAGGAACGGGTGCTGGTTACTACCCTGACCAAGCGGATGGCGGAAGACTTGACCGAGTATCTGGCGGAGCACGACGTCAAGGTGCGCTATCTCCACTCCGATATCGACACGGTCGAACGGGTGGAGATCATCCGCGATCTGCGCCTTGGCAAGTTCGATGTGCTGGTGGGCATCAACCTGTTGCGGGAAGGTCTCGACATGCCGGAGGTGTCGCTGGTGGCGATTCTGGATGCGGATAAAGAGGGCTTCCTGCGCTCGACCCGCTCGCTGATCCAGACCATCGGCCGGGCGGCGCGTAACCTCAACGGCAAGGTCATTCTCTACGGCGATACCATCACCAACTCGATGAAGGTAGCCATTGAGGAGACCGAGCGGCGCCGCGCCTTGCAGCATGCCCATAACCTCAAGCATGGGATCACCCCCAAAGGGCTCAACAAATCCATTGGCGATGTGATGGACATGGGGGGCAGCCGCACGGCAGGCAAACCAGGCAAGGGGATGCGCAAGGCAGCCGAGCCGCAAGGGGAGTACCATGCCCGCTCTGCCAGCGAGATTGCCAAAGAGATCAAGCGGATGGAGGAGCAGATGTTCCAACATGCCCGGGATCTGGAGTTCGAACAGGCGGCGGCACTGCGGGATCAGATCCAGCGGTTGCGCAGCGAGTTGATCGAATCATGAGCCGTAAACGCTGGCTGATTTGGCAACGATTGCGTCGTCTCTATCAGGGCTTTCGCCATCCCGGTACCCCCTGGTGGGCGAGGGGACTGGTGATCCTTATCCTGCTCTATGGCATCAGTCCGGTGGATCTTATCCCTGACGTGGTGCCCTTGCTGGGGTGGTTCGATGATGTGACCCTGCTGCTGGTGTTGCTATGGGGCTGGGAGCGTTGCCTGCCCCCCGCAGTGCGCAGCGATCTGGAACAGGCCTCCTAGTTCCCCTTTCAACTCCACGCTCGGCATCTCTCTTTGTGCTCCCACCTTCGAAGGAAGCGGAAAAACGGTTTCATTTGAAGGTGGGCGCTACGGGACAAAAAAGAGGCTGCCCCGGTGATTGTCGCCCGGATGGCATTGGCGTAGACTCCACGCCGTTCACTTTATGGGTATGGAAAAAATGGATCTGATCCTCTTTGCAATCGACTTTATTCTGCACGTTGACGTGCATTTGAAAGAGCTGTTCGAGAACTATGGCGTTTGGGTTTACGCCATCCTGTTTCTGATCATCTTCTGTGAAACCGGGTTGGTAGTGACGCCGTTCCTGCCGGGTGACTCCCTGCTGTTTGCCGCCGGTGCGCTTACCGTGGGCAGCGTGCTGGATGTCCATACCCTGGCGGCCGTGCTGATCATCGCAGCTGTGCTGGGCAACGTGGTCAACTACACCATTGGTCACTTCTTCGGCGAGCAGCTGTTCCGTAACCCGGAGTCCAAAATCTTCCGCCGGGATTATCTGGAGAAGACCCACGCCTTCTATGCCAAGCATGGCGGCAAGACCATCATCATCACCCGCTTTCTGCCAATCGTGCGTACCTTTGCGCCGTTCGTGGCAGGAATGGGGGCCATGACCTATCCGCGCTTCCTGGCGTTCAACCTGGTTGGCGGTCTGCTGTGGGTACTCTCCTTCGTCTATGCTGGCCACTTCTTTGGCAATCTGCCGGTGGTGCGTCACAACTTTACCCTGCTGATCTTCGGCATCATCGGTATCTCCCTGTTGCCCATGGTAATTGGCGCGGTCAAGGCCAAGATGAGCACTGCCAGGGCGTAACCAGAAATACGGTCAACCAGAACGAGAAAGGGGGAGCCATCATGGCTCCCCCTTTTTATCTCCAGGCGGGCATGACACTCAGTTGCAGCAGCGCCCTTTCACCAGATTGCCGATGGCCACTACGGTGAAGACCAACAGGTAAGCGGCGAAGATGACGACCAGCCACTGTGGCATGGAGTAACCGAAGAACTGCCAGGTGATCTGGGCACAATCCCCTTCCGGCATAAAGAGCCAGGGGAGCCACTGATCGAGTGGAGCCCAGCTAGGGAAGTCGGCAAACGGGCTGCAGACGTTGAACGGGGAGGGGTTGACCTGATAGTCCACATGCTTGAGGGCCAGCTGGAAGCCGCGGAAGGCACTGTAGCCCCACAGCAACATGGCACTCCAGCGAACATACCACTTATCCGGCGCCACCATGCCGAGCAGACCGGCGGCCAGCACACCCAGGGTCGCCAACCGTTCGTAAACACACATCACGCACGGGGAGAGGCCCAGCACATGCTGGAAGAAGAGGGCGCACAACTCGAGGAACAGGGCTGATGCTGCCAACAGGCCCCAAGCCAGCCGATGGGCGGCGATACGGCGGAGAAACTCGATCATCTCATTGATCTCTCAGAAAAAACAGTGGCTGAATTAGAGCAGAGCGGGGCAGAAAAGAAAAGGGCCCTGAAAGGGCCCTCGGAAACCATCTCAATGGATTAATGCAGCGCCGGCTGTACCGCTGGCAGCGCACTCTCCATCACCAGCCATCCGTGCTGATAGAACCACTCGGTGGCAGGACCAAGCAGCAATTCGACAGAGAAAAAGCCGATCAGCCCCAGCACCAATGTGTAGGGCAGCGCCATCCAGACCATGCGGCCATAGGAGAGACGCAGCAGCGGCGCCAATGCCGAGGTGAGCATAAACAGGAAGGCGGCCTGACCATTGGGGGTGGCGACCGATGGCAGGTTGGTACCTGTGTTGATGGCTACCGCCAGCAGATCGAACTGGGCGCGGTCGATGGCACCATTGAGCATGGCCGTTTTCACCTCATTGATGTAGACGGTGCCGACAAAGACGTTGTCACTGACCATGGAGAGCACCCCGTTGGCCAGATAGAAGAGGGCCAGCTGGTTCTCCGGTTTTGCTGCCAGTACCAGCTGGATCACCGGCTTGAACAGCTGCTGATCGATGATGACGGCGACCACGCTGAAGAAGACTGCCAGCAGGGCGGTGAAGGGGAGTGCCTCCTGGAAGGCTTTACCCAGCGAGTGCTCCTCGGTGATCCCGGTCAGGGAGGTGGCCAGCACGATGACCGAGAGACCAATCAGGCCAACGGCTGCCAGGTGCATGGCCAGACCGACAATCAGCCAGACCGCAATCAACGCCTGAACGATCAGCTTGGCCTTGTCTTGCGGGTTGCGTTTTGCCTCTTCGTAGCGGTTGTACTCCTCCATGATGGCACGCACCGTGTCCGGAAGGCGTGCACCATAGCCAAACCAGCGGAACTGCTCTACCAGCACGCAGGTCAGCAGACCGCAGATAAAGACGGGGACGGTGACGGGTGACATGCGAATGGCAAATTCGGCGAAGTTCCAGCTGGCTTGCTCGCCGATGATGAGGTTTTGCGGCTCGCCCACCAGGGTGCAGACACCACCCAGCGCGGTACCGATGGCGGCATGCATCATCAGGCTGCGCAGGAAGGCGCGAAAATCATCGAGATCCTGGCGATTGAGCTCGGCGACTTCCTTATCATCGGTATGGTCATGGCTGTGACCAAACTCCTTGCCGGACGAGACCTTGTGATAAATGGCATAAAAGCCGGTGGCGACGCTGATCACCACGGCAATCACGGTCAGGGCATCGAGAAAGGCTGACAGGAAGGCGGAGACCAGACAGAAGGAGAGGGAGAGCAGGATCTTGGAGCGTACGCCGATCAGCAGCTTGGTGAAGACATAGAGCAGCAGCTGCTTCATGAAATAGATGCCTGCCACCATGAACACCAGCAACAGCAGTACTTCGATATTGGCGACCAGCTCGTGTTTGACCTGATCGGCGGAGGTCATGCCAATCAGCACGGCTTCGATCGCGAGCAGACCACCCGGTTGCAGGGGGTAGCATTTGAGGGCCATGGCCAGGGTGAAGATAAACTCAACGACCAGTAACCAGCCCGCAATGAAAGGATCAAGGTGGAAGGCTATCGGATTGATCACCAGAAATAGCAAGATGGCGCTTTTATACCACTGTGGTGCATTGCCCAAGAAGTTCTTGGCGAATGCCTGCCCTAGGCTTATTGGCATGATAATGGGTCTCAACTTTGTTGTTAGGATCTGCTTCTATGCAGTCAAGGATGATTCGACCTGTGCCTCCGGATGTTGGCCTTTATCTGTCTGATTCCTCGTGATTTTAATCAAAAAGCGTGACGATTATAAATGATAGCCGATGGATCTCTGCCCATCTGTCTGTTTTATAACCACCTTGTCGGGGTTGGCTGGCTCCCTCGTGGCGATTAGATACATATTCCCAACACTATATTTGCCATATGTGAGCAGAGGACTGACCTTATGCTTGCCAGCCATCATCGCTTTGATATCATTCGTCAGCCTTTTTACGCATTACAACAGAGTCAATTCATGGTTATAAAAGCGCAGAGCCCAGCTGGGTTTGCCGAGGAATACATCATCGAGTCCATCTGGAACAATCGCTTTCCTCCCGGATCTATTCTGCCCGCCGAGCGTGAATTATCCGAGTTGATCGGGGTGACGCGGACGACCTTGCGCGAAGTGCTGCAGCGACTGGCCCGTGATGGCTGGTTGACCATACAGCATGGCAAGCCGACCAAGGTGAACAATTTCTGGGAAACGTCCGGCCTCAATATTCTGGAGACGTTGGCTCGTCTGGATCAGGACAAGGTACCTGATCTGATAGCTCAGCTGCTCTCCGCCCGTACCCACATCTGCACCATCTTTATCCGCGGGGCGATCCGTCACAATCCGGAACAGGCCGCCGAGATCCTGCGTGGTGCCGATGGGGTCGAGAACAACGCCCAGGCTTATGCCGAGTTCGATTATCGCCTGCACCACCAGCTGGCGTTTGCTTCCGGCAATCCGATCTACGCCTTGATCCTGAACGGTTTCAAAGGGTTGTACAGCCGGGTCGGCAGCTACTACTTCTCCGACAAGCAGGCTCGCGAGACCGCAGATGCCTACTACAAGACCCTGCTCAATCTGGCGGAGACCAAGAACCACGAAGCCGTGTTCATGACGGTGCGTCAGTACGGTATCGAGTCCGGCAAGCTGTGGACTCGCCTGCGTCAGGACATGCCAAGCGATCTGTGCGATAACTGATCCCTTGCCTGTGCTGTCCAAGAAACGCGCTATCCGGCGCGTTTTTTTATTCTGCCGTGTTTGTGTCTATCCTTGATTGGCGGTGGTAATTGATTGAACTGCATGGATATTTGGCCAAAAAGCTTGATCCAGCGCAAATGAACCCTGCATTTATCACTTTGGTGGCATAGGACCCAACCGCTGATTGAGGTCAAATGGAGGCATCAAGAGCGGAGCCAATATCCGCCAGAAGGAACACACCTTTCACCGGATGAAGGACACAACAATGAGTCTTCTTGAACACACCATCTGGACAGTACTGGGATACGGGGCCATGCCCTTTATCTTTCTGAGCGGATTCGTGGCGGTGGCAGTGACCTGTTGCATGCTGCTGAACGCGTTCGGGGTACAGTCCGCCGAGAAGTGAGTCGCTTCTCATGCCGCCAAATGCCAGTCTTCGGACTGGCATTTGTTTTTTGTGTCTTTTAAAGCACTTATCCCGGCAGGGAAGGGGAAATCTTTGGTCAGTATGGTCGAACCTGTCGCCGATTTTGATTACACTGGCGCCCGTATTTCCCACTCACCCTTCTCTTATCAGGTGTTCAAGGTTTTCTATGGCTCTCAAGGCAACCGTATTCAAGGCCCAGATCAGTTTGTCTGATATGGATCGCAATCTGTATCAGGACTTCTCCCTCACCCTGGCGCGCCACCCCTCCGAAACCGATGAGCGGATGATGATCCGGCTGGCGGCCTTTGCCTGGCACGCTGCCGAGCGACTGGAGTTCACCAAGGGATTGAGCGCCGATGACGAACCCGAGCTCTGGTGCAAGAACTACTCGGACGAAATAGAACTCTGGATCGAGCTGGGCCAGCCCGATGAAAAACGGCTCAAAAAAGCCTGTAACCGCGCCCGTCAGGTGGTGCTCTATCTCTACGGCGGTCGTGGTACAGCCGTCTGGTGGAAGCAGAACCAGGGCAAGCTGAGCCAGCATGACAACCTCAGCATCATCGAACTCTCCGACAGCCAGACTCTGCCGCTCACCGCCATGGTCGAGCGCACCATGCAGCTCACCTGCACTATCTCCGATGGTCAGCTCTGGGTCAGTAACGGCGCACTGGAAGTGACGCTGGATCCGGTGGTGCTGATGGGCAAGCCGGCCCGCGAACTGTAACGGACGCCGCCCATGTTCAGCGCCTTGCTCAATATCGTCATTCCGGTGTTCGGTGTGGTCGGGCTCGGCGCACTCTACGGGCGATTGCGATCGGGGGCCGCCCTCGGTTACGTCAATCGGGCCAATATCGAGCTGTTTACCCCGGCGCTGGTCTTCTCAGCGCTGGTCAAGTATCCGCTGGCGCTGGCGGAGCATCTGCCGCTGATTGCGGCGGGGGCGCTGGTTATTCTGTTACCCGGTCTGCTGCTCGCGCTGCTCAAACTCAAAGGGATTGAGCGGGCAGCCCTGATCTTGCCAGCCATGTTCCGAAATACCGGCAATCTCGGTATCCCCTTGATGGTGCTGGCGTTTGGCGAGCAGCAACTGGGGGCCATCGTGATCCTCTTTGTGCTCTCCAATCTGCTGCACTTTTCGGTCGGCATGTTTATCCTCTCGGCCAATACCTCCCGCTGGCTGTGGCTGCGCAGCCCGGTACTGTGGGCCGCGCTGGCCGGTTTGCTGGTGGCCAACCTGCACATTGCGCTGCCGGAATATGTGGTGACCACGGCCTCGCTACTCGGCCAGATTTCGGTGCCCCTGATGCTCTTTGCGCTGGGTATTCGCCTGATGGAGGGAGAGCTCGATCACCTGGGCCTCGCGCTCAAGTGCAACCTGCTCTATCTGCTGGCGGGGGGATTGTCGCTGCTGCTGGCGATCTGGCTGTTGCCCCTTAAGACGGAGTGGATCCCGCTGTTGATGTTGTCGGTTTCCTTGCCCCCTGCGGTGTTGAATTACATGCTCTGCGAGCAGTATCATTGCCAGCCGGACAAGGTGGCCAGTATCGTGCTCGGCGGCAATGCCCTCTCTGTGCTGGTGATCCCACTGGCGGTCTGGCTGGCACTTCATCTGCCCGGCTAAGCCAGATTGCATCGGTGCGGCTCTTCTCGTGGAAACGGTTCGTACCACATCATTGCCTCCGTGATATATCTGTCTTCCCCCTATCCAACCCTGAGCCCCGGGCCTAACGGCGACAGCTATAGTTGAAAAAGAGCTGACTGACACTGTTTAACCAATGCCAGTGAGGGAAACCGGATGAGCACAAGTGAGCAATCTGAGCCTGTGGGGCAGGCAAAATCGCGCTATGACCCGGCATTGCCTACCGGTTATGACTGGCGCAGACACCGCCGTTTTATCCTCAGTGGTGGTGGTTACAAGGCGGAATGTCGCCGTCGCAACTGGTTTCTGGAGTTGCTCAACCCCGTGCCCTATGTGGTGGTGCGCGACATAGCCATCGGCGGCATCGGCATTCTGGGGGCCATACGGTTGAAGGAGGGGGATGAGCTGGTGATTGCCATTCCCTCTGACGAGAAGCTGCGCGGTCTGGTCGTGAGATCCCAGCCAGACCCACTTTTTCCCAAACTCTATCGCACCGGTATTCGTCTGCATCGATATCCGACGGCCGAGCTGTTTGCCCGCTGGCAAAACTACATTCAGCCGCAAGATAATGCGGATTTCGACCATGAGTGCCAAGTCTTGAAACAGGTACGTGGCGCGTGAGCCAAATGCCAGTTCAGTGGTTGTTTGCCCCACAGCCAGCATGATCTGTCGATGGAGTCCGCAGTTCAGCAGGGTTGGCTTGGCTGACACGAGTGGTTTATCTCGCTGCATGTGTTTTCATCTTTATGTTTTTATTGAATTTTATCTGTGCCTCTGAAGTCGCGGAGGATGCGGATCTTTTTCCCTTTTCGTGATCCCCCCCGAAGTAGTTCCCCCTGATATCCCTTAGTATCTGGCCAGCATGACTCCCTTTAGGGGGAGGATAACAAGAATAAAAAGGAATGATGGATGAGATCCGTGAGCAACCAGTGTCTGTTGATGCAGATCCAGCCGACCATCTTGCGCTTTGCCAAGATGCTGGCGAGTGTGCTGCAGCTTGAGGTCGAAATTGTGGATGCCGATATGGTTCGGGTGGCTGGCACCGGGCCCTATGGCAAGTTCTTCGGCCGCCAGCTGGAGGGTGACTCCCGCCTGCTGCGTTATGTGATTGATAACCAAAGGGAGAAGATCGTTACCCACACCAGCGATGATCCCGTGTGTGACGGCTGTACCTGCAAGGAGAGCTGCCGTGAGCGCGCCTTCCTCGGGGTGCCCATCATGGTGGACGAGCGCTGTATCGGGGTGATCAGTCTGGTGGCCTTCAGCGACGAGCAGCAGGCGCGCCTCAACAACAATCTGCAGGATGTGTGTGACTATGTGCGCCATATCTCCACCATCTTTGTGGCCAAGTTGCTCGATTCGCGCGGGCTGTCGGACGGGGTCAACAAGGTGTTCCTCAATCTGATGACCAACATGGATCAGGGTTGCCTGCTGCTCGATGAGAAGAGTCAACTGCTCTACGCCAACGAGGCGGCGCTCCATCATCTGGGTTGCCAGCAGGAACAGCTGCTGGGGCGCGAAGTGGGGATCCGCCCGCTCACTTTCTCCCAACAGGGGCTGAGTGGTCATCTTCAGCACATCATCACCTTTGAAGGTCGTCAGGAGCTGATCATCGGCCAGCTACATCATGTGCAGGGGCAGCAGCTCTTTCTGATGGCGTTTCACCAGTCCCACTCCGGTCAGGTTCAGGAGCCGGATCCGGATGTGCGGATCGATCAGCTGATCGGCGAGAGCAAGCCGATGCGCACCCTCAAGCGGCTACTGCACCGCATCGCCCAGAGTCCCTCCAGCGTGCTGATTTGTGGCGAGAGCGGCACCGGTAAAGAGGTAGTGGCCCGCGCCGTCCATCGCCTGAGCCCGCGTCAGGACAAACCCTTTATCGCCATCAACTGTGCCGCCATTCCCGAACAACTGCTGGAGAGCGAGCTGTTTGGCTATGTGAAGGGCTCCTTTACCGGTGCCTCCAGCGGTGGCAAGCAGGGCCTGATTCAGGCGGCCCATCAGGGCACTCTGTTCCTTGACGAGATTGGCGACATGCCACTCACCATGCAGGCCAAGCTGCTGCGGGTGCTGGAGCTGCGGGAGGTGACCCCCATCGGCGCCAGTCGGCCGGTGCCGGTGGATATTCGCATCATCGCTGCCACCCATCAGCATCTCGACCAGTACATCGCCGAAGGGAAGTTTCGCGAGGATCTCTTCTATCGCATCAACGTCATCCCTCTCAACCTGCCGCCGCTGCGCGAGCGGGAAGGGGATGTGGAGCTGCTGACCCACTACTTCCTCAACCAGCACACCAGCCGGATCGGCACCGTCTACCCTGGCCTGACGCCGGAGGTGATGGCGCTGCTCAAGGGGTATCGCTGGCCGGGCAACGTGCGCGAACTGAGCAACCTCATCGAATATCTGGTCAACGTCAGTCAGGCGGGTGAGGTGATCGACAGCAGCCTGCTGCCGCCCAACATCATCCGTAATCAGGAGCCCCATCCGGTGGTCACCCAGACCATCCCCATCGTGCCCCTGAGCGCCATCCCGGGCGAACCGGTGGCAGCGCAAGGCCCAATGGCGGTGATGCCGGAGAAGCTGCAGGATCCTGCCCCGGGAGAGAGCGGTCTTGAGAGCATGGAGAAACAGATGATCGAGGAGACTCTGCAGCGGCTTGGCAACAAGAAGCTGGCGGCGCAGGCATTGGGGATCGGGATTGCCACCCTCTATCGCAAGATAAAGAAGTACGAGATTGCCGTGCAGAGCTGAAGATCTGGCGGCGTCTATACGGCCCGTGTCGTTTATCGAATGACACGGGTTTTTTATGGGAACAAGGCTCTGCGCCATTGTCGAATTGTGCTGAACGGATTGGCGGGGCAGGGGAGTGGCTGCATGGCCGAATGCAAAAAGCCCGCTCGATGAGCGGGCTTTTTTAATCTGGTGCGTCCTAGTGGATTCGAACCACCGACCCCCACCATGTCAAGGTGATGCTCTAACCAGCTGAGCTAAGGACGCAGGGTGCGCAATGCGACTTTTGACTTCTTTATATGCAGGAAAGTGGTGGGTTTAATTGGATTCGAACCAACGACCCCTACCATGTCAAGGTAGTGCTCTAACCAACTGAGCTATAAACCCACATCTGGAATATCTGCATTTCTTACAAACTGAATGGTGCGTCCTAGTGGATTCGAACCACCGACCCCCACCATGTCAAGGTGATGCTCTAACCAGCTGAGCTAAGGACGCATAATCAGTATTTTGTGATGGTGCGTCCTAGTGGATTCGAACCACCGACCCCCACCATGTCAAGGTGGTGCTCTAACCAGCTGAGCTAAGGACGCATCACAGAAAAAGTGGTGGGTTTAATTGGATTCGAACCAACGACCCCTACCATGTCAAGGTAGTGCTCTAACCAACTGAGCTATAAACCCACTTTCTCTTACTTCACTACGCCAGCGCTGCTGACGTGGTCGGCATACTACCCATGCCCCCCAAGGCTGTCAACAGGCCATATGCACAAAGGAGACTGTTTGCCCAGTTCTTGCGCAGCCTGTTGATTTTGCAGGCGAGTTGTCGCTTGCCAAGCCCTGTTACTGGGCTCGCGACAGGGTAGTGCAGGCCTCCGGAGTGGCAAAACGGCCATAGATATGGCGCAATCTCGCCCCCAGCATCAGGGCCGCACTGGTGAGGCCGACGATAAAGCCGATCCAGAAGCCCTGCGGCCCCATCCGCGGCACCAGCCAGTCGGTCAGACCCAGGATCATGCCGGTGGGTAGCCCCAGTCCCCAGTAGGCGACGATGGTGACGTAGAAGATCGCCTGGGTATCCTTGTAACCGCGCAGCGCAGCGGCCGCGACCACCTGCACCGAGTCGGAGAGTTGATAGATGGCAGCGAAGAACAGCAAGGTGGACGCAAGGGCGATCACCTGCAGATCATCGGTATAGATGGAGGAGATCTGCTCCCGTAGCAGCACAGTAAATGCCGCGGTAAGTGCCGCGACACTCACCCCCAGCAGCAGGCCAGTGCGGGCTGCCACCCGGGCGTGATGCGGCTGACCTTCGCCGATGCTGTGACCGACCCGGATGGTGACACCCACCCCGATGGAGAGGGGCAGCATAAACACCAGGCTGGAGAAGTTCAGCGCAATCTGGTGGCTCGCCACCGTCTCGGCACCGAAGGGGGCCAGCATCAGGGCCACTACGGCAAACAGGGTCACCTCGCAGAAGATCGCCATGGCGATGGGGAAGCCCAAGCGAAACAGCCGCCAGATCCGGCTGCCGTTGGGGCGAGCCAGCTGGGAGAAGAGACGGATCTCGGTGAAGTGACGGGAGATCTTCACATAGAGGATCATCGCCAGCAGCATGGCCCACAGCACGATGGCGGTAGCGACGCCACAGCCGACCCCGCCCAGTTTCGGCATGCCGAAGTGACCGTGGATGAAGATGTAGTTGGCGGGGATATTGACCGCCAGCCCGACAAAACCGATCACCATGGTAGGCATGGTGTGGGAGAGCCCTTCACTGAAGTTGCGCAGCACCTGGAACAGCACGAAGGCGGGCAGACCCCACAGGATGGCGTGCAGATAGCCAGTGGTCTTGGCCGCCATCACCGGTTCCACATCCATGAACTGCAACGCCAGCGGGCTGTAATAGAGGGCGATCATCGCCAGCGGGGTGACGATCAGTGCCAGCCAGAAACCCTGATGAACGGCCGGGCGAATTGCCTCCCGTTTACGGGCGCCATTGAGCTGGGAGACGATGGGGGTGAGCGCCATGATGATCCCCTGCACCAGCAGGATCACCGGTAGCCAGAAGCTGGACGCCACCGACACGGCGGCCAGATCGACTGCACTCACCTGACCCGCCATCACGGTATCGACGAAGTTCATGGCGACCTGGGCCACCTGGGCGACCAGAATGGGGCTGGCTAGACGGACGAGCTGCTTCGCCTCGGACCAATAACGTTGCACTGACACCTCCGAGTGGATCAGATAGATAGAGAAAGAGCGGAAATCGGGAAGAGCCTTTGCACTTTCGGACGAAAGTGCAAAGGGTGGGGGAGGCATTCTAGCCTGAAATTCAGCCAGGACGAAATAGTTGCCGCCCCGAGGGGCAGGATCAGGCGTCTTCGTGATCGCTGATCAGCAGGTTGGCAGCGGCATAGGCAGCCTGTTCGCGCAGTTCGGCGGGTACTCGCTCATCGGCGGCGACCGCGTTGAGGGCGCGGATGGTGGCGGCGATGGCGTTTGGCACATAGCCCTGCTCGCCGGAGCCAATCTGGTTATAGGCGATGCGGATCGCTTCACAACATTGATATACCTGCATTTCTTTTTTCCTTGTTTACCCGGATGTGAACGGCGTCACTATAGCGATCGGGCGCAAGCTTGTCAGCCTGTACCCTTGTCTCACCCTCTGCCCGAGGTTAACCTGCCCTTTTTGCCGTAACAGGAGACGAGAGATGTTCACTGGCATAGTGCAGGGGACCGCCGAACTGGTGGCCATCGAGGAGCAACCCAACTTCCGTACCCATGTGATCCGCATGCCCAGCCGGGAGTGGGGCGAGGGATTGTCTCTTGGTGCCTCGGTGGCTCACAACGGCTGCTGTCTCACCGTGACCCGGATTGCAGGGGATCTGGTCAGCTTCGATCTGATGCAGGAGACCCTGCGCCTGACCAACCTCGGCAAGCTGCAGGTGGGGGACAAGGTCAACGTGGAGCGGGCCGCCCGCTTTGGCGACGAGATCGGCGGTCATGCCATGTCCGGCCACATCATCGGCATGGCGGAGGTTACCTCGGTGATCGACACACCCAATAACCGTCAGGTGTGGTATCGCCTTGCTCCCGAGCTGATGAAATATGTGCTGACCAAGGGGTATATCGGCATCGACGGCATCAGCCTGACCATCGGCGAGGTGCGCGAGCGGGAGTTCTGCGTTCACCTGATCCCCGAGACCCTGGCTCGCACCAACCTGGGTTGGGTCAAGGCTGGCTGGCAGACCAATATCGAGATCGATCCCCAGACTCAGGCCATCGTCGATACCGTGGAGCGGGTGCTGGCGGCACGCGGGGGTAACTGAAAGGAAACGGCTCGGTGTCAATCGCCTCATAAGCAAGGGCCTGCAGTGTGCAGGCCCTTGTTATTTATATGGTGAAAATATCCACTCAACTTTCCATGACTCGCAGTCACAATATCTGCTCAGCTCTTTGCGACTTGCAGGCACAGCAGCTGCTCGGCCTTTTGTGACTCGCAATCAAAACAGTTGCTCGTCATCCGCATCCACAAACAGCTGCAAGCAGTCGCGGGCTTCGTCGCGGTGAAGCCGCAGGTGGATCGGATTGCAACAGGCCATGCAATCTTCGTAAAACTCCTGATCACCCTGACTGGCATCCAGCTCGACCCGGGTATGGTGGCCACAGTGAGGGCAGACGATGCGCTTGCTGGTGTACTCGATCATGATAACCTCCTCGGGCCCTGGGGCCGCCTATCTACCCTGATTCTAGTCGGGCTGCAGGGGGTTAACCGCGAGCAAACGCACGTTTATGACAGAGATCAAGCCTGAGCGGTGGCAAGGTGCAACCGGCTGGAGTGGTCGTGTGCGAGAAGAACAATCTGGTTGTGAATGACGAGTGAAAAGGAGGGGATTGCCAATAGTTGTTTGGCAATAACAGGGGGCTGGAGCCCCCTGCGGATATGAGAACGCGAGCACAGCAAGACGCCGACAGGCGCTACTTGACCCAGCTGGCCAACATGTCGGCATTCAGCTCGGCCAGTGAGCCGAGCTGGTAGTTGGCGATGGCCAAGCGTGGATCACCCACTAAAGCGGGATCCGGCACGATTAGCGCAGTCATGGAGGCCGCCTTGGCCGCCAGCAGGCCGGTAAAACTGTCTTCGATGGCCAGACAATGAACTGGCTCTACCCCCAGTTTCTCGGCGGCGTGGATATAGACATCCGGGTGCGGTTTGCCGAAACGCTCCACCTCTGCGGAGTGGACCGCCATAAAGCGATCGCGAATGCCGAGTTTGCCGAGCACCGCTTCTACCATCGCAAAGGGGGAAGAGGTGGCCAGACCCACTTTCAGGCCGCGGGCTTCGATAAGGTCGAGCGCCTCCAGCACACCGGCTTTGGCCTGACCTTCGGAGAGGATCAGGGCGTTGACCCGATCCAGAATGCGCTGTACCACCTCTTCCTGAGTTGGGCCGCTCCACGGGCGCAGGCGATACCAGTGGGCAACCAGCTGATCGATGCGCACGCCGATGGTCGACTCACAATCCTCGACGGTGTGGGGGTGACCCAGTTCGGAGAAAACGGCGATCTGGGCCCGTTGCCAAAAGGGTTCCGAGTCGATCAGAACACCATCCATATCAAAGATCACGGCAGCTAACATCTTGTACTCCTGACAAATTTGAAGAGGGGATTATAAGCCTGACGGGGAAATGCAAAAGGGGCATTGCCATGCCCCTTGCGCCCGATCACATCGGCAAACGTTTGTTTTGCTATGGCAAAAAAGTCCTTAGAACAGCACTTCGACCTTGGCGGCCACGGCTTTGGCTTTTTCTACCGCATCCTGGCAATCCGCTGCGCGGGCCAGCGCCACGCCAAGACGGCGGCGACCGGCGATCTCCGGTTTGCCAAACAGCCGCAGCTGGGCGCCCGGCACCAGCGCCAATGCCTCACCAATTCCCTGATAGCGGATATTCTGGCTGTGCCCTTCGCGCAGTACCACGGCGGAGGCGCTCGGCCCGTACTGGGTGATGGTACCGACCGGCAGCCCCAGAATGGCGCGTACGTGCAGGGCGAACTCGGAGAGATCCTGCGAGATCAGGGTCACCATGCCGGTATCGTGGGGGCGGGGGGAGACTTCGCTGAACCACACCTCATCGCCCCTGATAAAGAGCTCGACTCCGAACAGGCCGTAACCACCGAGGGCCTCGACCACCTTGGCCGCCACCTCTTTGGAGCGGGCCAGCGCCAGTTCACTCATCACCTGTGGCTGCCAGGATTCGCGATAGTCGCCATCTTCCTGACGGTGGCCGATCGGTTCGCAGAAGTGAATGCCATCAACGGCGCGTACCGTGAGCAGGGTGATTTCGTATTCGAAAGGGACGAAGCCTTCGACGATCACCTTGCCACGACCGGCGCGGCCACCCTCCTGGGCGTAGGTCCAGCTCTCATCCAGCTTGGCGAGATCGCGCAGCACGCTCTGCCCCTTGCCGGACGAGCTCATCACCGGTTTCACCACGCAGGGCAGGCCGATGGCCTCGACGGCGGCGACAAACTCCTCCTTGCTCTGGGCAAAGCGGTAGGGGGAGGTGGGCAGACCCAGAGTCTCGGCGGCGAGGCGGCGGATCCCTTCCCGGTTCATGGTGAGCTGGGTGGCGCGGGCGTTGGGCACTACCTTGACTCCCTCTTGCTCAAGGGCAGCCAGGGTATCGGTGGCAATCGCTTCAATCTCAGGGATGATGAGGTCGGGTTTGACCTCGGCGACCAGCTCGCGCAGGGCGTTGCCATCGAGCATGTCCAGCACATGGGCTTTGTGCGCCACCTGCATGGCGGGGGCATTGGGGTAGCGGTCGGCGGCGATCACTTCGATCCCGAACCGTTGCAACTCGATGGCGACCTCCTTGCCAAGTTCGCCGGAGCCCAGCAGCAGGGCACGGGTGGCGCCGGGGCGGGTTGCGGTTCCAAACATACGATCTCTCCTGATGTCGATGGTCATTGTTGATGATCGCTATTACACAAATAGCGGACAAAAAAAGAGGCACGCATGGCGTACCTCAGGAAACGGGTTTGTGAGCGCGCTGCTCCAGATGGGTTAGCAAGGTAATGGCGCCAATAATGATGGCGGCGCCAAGCCACAGACGGCCGGGGGGCGCCCAGCCAAATACCAGCCAGCCCGCCAGCACGTTCATCGGCAGCTTGGCAAAATCGAAAGGCTGCACGAAGGAAGCCTCCGCCACGCTGTAAGCGCGAGCGATGGACATCTGGGCCAGTGCCGTCAGTACGCCGGAGGCGGCTACCAGCAGCCATTGGCTCTCGCTCGGCCACTGCCACTCCGGTAGGGCCAGCATGATGTTGAACGGGGTACTGAAGATAAGCAGGTAGACCACAATGGTGTGGGATGATTCGTTGGCCGCCTGATAGCGCACCATCAGGGAGTAGCCCGCCCAGAACAGCGCCGCCGCCACTGGCAGCAGGGAGGCCCAGTTGAATTCGTCAGTCCAGGGGGCGAGGATCAGCATGGCGCCGGCAAAGCCCGCCAGAGTGGCCAGAATGCGGGCGCGGCTCACCTGCTCCTTGAGCAGCAGGGCGGAGCCCAGGGTGGCAAACAGCGGTGAGGTCATCAGCAGGGCGATCCCCTGCCAGATGGGGACGGGGTATGCCAGTGCCCAGAGCCAGAGCTGGATGCCGATCACCGCCAGCAATACCCGCAACAGGTGCAACCGGAACTGATTGGTCATCAGGGATTGGCGCAAGCCATGACGAACCAGCCAGGGCAGCAGGCAGATCAGGGCGATCAGGTATTGATGAAAGGCGACCTGAGTAGAGGCAAGGCCGAGTTTGAAGCTAACATACTGGCTCAGGCTGTTGACGGCGGCGAAGCAGAGTCCTGCCACCATCATCCAGACTGCACCGGCCAAAGGAGAGTGCCTGCGTGAGGGTATCATGGGATCCGGGTCGCTGGAAAAAAGTGCGGCGGATCATAACGGCAATCGTTTGTTCTGCCAAGGGTTGAAGCTCGGTCGCAGGGCTGGCTGGCGAGGAAGTGGCCTTGTATCAAAAATTTTGAACAAGTTGAGCATCTATTTTCGCTATCAGCAAATAAGCACAATGTTTAGAGTGACCTCCATCGACAGCAACGCTGTTCAACCGGCAACCAAATGGAGTTTCACCATGGCCAATATCCTCGTACTCAAATCCAGCATCCTGGGTCAATATTCCCAATCCAACGCCCTGATCGACGGCTTCCTGGCTGACCATCAGGATGATGCCGTCACCGTGCGTGATCTGGCAGCCCTCAACCTGCCGGTGCTGGATGGCGAGCTGGCCTCCGGTCTGCGCGGTGGTGATAACCTGAGCGAACGTCAGTTGGCTGTCATTGCCCAGTCCGATGAGCTGATCGCCGAACTCAAAGCGAGCGATCTGGTGGTGATTGCGGCTCCCATGTACAACTTCAACATCCCGACCCAGCTGAAAAACTGGATCGATCTGGTGGCTCGCGCTGGCATCACCTTCCGCTATACCGAGACCGGCCCGGTCGGCATGGTTGAAAATACCCGTGCGCTGGTGATCAGCCCCCGCGGCGGCATGCACGTTGGCAGCGCCACCGATCTGGTGACCCCCTACATGCGTACCGTGCTCGGTTTCATCGGTATCAAAGAGGTGGATTTCATCTACGCCGAGGGGATGGGTATGGGCCCGGATGCCCAGAGCAAGGGGATGGAAGCGGCCAAAGCGCAGCTGGAAACCCTGGCTATCTAAGGGCTCTCTAACAAGGAAAGAGCTTTCTCTTCAAGAGGTTGCCCCGCCAGATACCACAACGCAGCCATCAGGCTGCGTTTGTTTTTTGGTTCGATGTATTGCTACAAAGAGTATCGCGGCAAGCGAGACCGTCTAAAAGAGATTGGCGGAGTCATTACTCCATCATAAAACGGCGACAACCGCGCACCAGCAGCAATGCCACTGCGACCAGCAGGCCAAGCATCAGGGTGGTCAGCCACTGTTCGGTACTTTGCGGCAAGTAGGGCGTGAAGAGGCTGATCATCAACAGGGTGCAGAGCGTGATCAACAGGCTCTGTCGGGTCATCAATATCATGGGGTCATCCTTGGTTTGCTCACCTGAAACGATTTTAATGCCCTCTTGTGACAGGGTGATGTATCCGTGCATCACCCTGTTGGGGCTCTTCAGACCATATCAGGTTTTTAACGCAGAGCCAGCGCCATCACTGGCGCTGTGATCCCGATCCCGCTAGCTCTCTTTATCTGAACTGTTTCTGCGCTGGCTGGTAGTGAAAATCGCCGCTGGCGAGCCGCGCTTCCAGTGCCGCCTGATCGATCTCCTGCGCCTTGCAGAGATCATCCAGGTCGTCATAGCGATCACGCAGCTGCATATTGACGACGCTCAGCAGCATGTTGATGTCCATGGTGGCGAACTTTTTCAAATCCATGATTATTTCTCCCGATCCAGTGATTGCAGCTGCTCAATGGCGGCGCTGACGCTGTGCAGATGCTGGCGGATCGCCTCGCGGGATTCGCTCGGCAGATAGTCGGTCAGGGTGTGTTGCCAGCTGCCAGCTTCACTCTTGAGCTGCAGGAAGAGGGCGAGCCCGGCATTGGTGAGGGAGACCAGGCTGATGCGTTTGTCCTGCTCGCTGCTCTCGGTAAAGATGATCCCTTTTTCAACCAGACGGCGGATCTCGCGGGAGATGCGCACCTTGTCCATGCCGCTCGCCTCGACCAGCTCTTTCTGGCTGATGGGGTAGTTGGGGCCGAGCACCATCATCAGGCGCCATTGCGGCACGGTCAGCTGGTAACGCTGTTCATAAAACTGTTCGAAGGTATCCCGTAGCATCTCGGCGGCATGTACCAACTGATAGGGCGGGTAGTGAGCGAGTAACGCTATGATTTTTGACATATTACACCCTGCTGTGACGGCTGCATCAGATGCAGTTTCTTTTGATACTTTGACATTGATGATACGAAACTCAAGCTGATTTGTCTGACCCGGTTGCGATGAAATGTGCAGTGGCGCACGCCCTCAAGGAAAAACCGGGTCTGACCGACGGGATTTTAAGCCAACGCTGTTCAGCCTTTACGCAACCAGATGAGGGCGCTCTGCTTGAGCCAGGCCTCGCGAGTGTGGATGGCGTAGAGCGCGGCTTCGTCACGGCTGCCCGCTTGCCAGCTTTGCGGCTCCTGTTTGGGCAGCTTGCGCTGACCCAGCAGGCAGGCCGGAATGTGCGGGTTGGCCTCGATGGCGACCAGCAGATGGGGCTTGGCTGCCTCGGCACCCTCGGTAGCAAAGACCATCAGCGCCTTGTTGTAGAGCAACCAGCTGGAGGCTTCATCGAAGCGCACCAGCAGGGCGGCCAACGCCTGCCAATCCCCTTGCAGTGCATAGAGGGTGGAGAGGTTGTAGCGGCAACCCAGATCATCGGCCACGCAGATTGTCAGCAGCGCCAGATACTCCGCTTTGGCCTCGCCCAGCTTGCCAAGGCGCAGCAGGCTGTCGGCGCGGCCGGCTCTGGCGGCCAGCAGAGGGCGCAGCTCGGGAGCACTCCAGCCGTGGCCGGCGATTTGCTGCCAGAAGGCTTCATCAAAGAGCGGAGTGGCATCGGCGATGATCTTCTCGAACCAGCCGAGGCGGGCCTGATGATCGCGGCAGCTGTCGGCCAGCTCGAACCAGGTCTGCCACTGTTGGGCCTGCTCGCCATTGAGGGCGACATCAGGGCTGGGGGCGGCCTGATACTGGTCGAGGTTGAGCAGCTGGTTGAGGGCTGTTTTCATGTTCTGGCGCTGGCGTTTGCAGAACTCGACAAAGGGGAGTTCACTGGCGGCTGCGCTATAGAGCATCTGGGCCATCTGCTTGTCGCGAAACAGGCTCAGCTCGGCGGCCAGACTGAAGCGGTACTGGGTGGTCGGGTCGTTCAAATCCTTCGGCTTGGGCCAGGTGGCAAAACCCATGCTGAAGCCATAACACCATTGACCGAGGGGGTGGCTCTGTTCGAACACCTGCTCGGGGTTATCGCTGGGCAGGCGGCATTGACTCGGCAGGGCCAGCTGGGCGTCGTCGGCTTGGGATTCCAGCTCGGCGATCAGGTGGTTGAGGGCTTCTGCGCTTTTTTCATCCAACTCGGCATCCTGTTCCAGCAGACCAGCCAGCGGGCGTTGCCAGTCAGGGCTTTCCGGCCCCACCAGACGAGCACAGAGAAAACCGTGCAGGGCCGGGTAGGTCATGTCCTGATCGCTGTGGCTCTGGATCCATTGATTAAGATGGCGGGTACGAGTGGATGGGTTCATCGACAGTTCCTCTGGATTTGAACAGCCGCGAAGTCTACCTAAAAGTGGGGTTATTTGCAGCAAATGGCCGCCTGTTTGGCGATTTAATCACCATTGGCGGATAAGATAGGGGCGAAAGGGCGGCTCGTGGTGGCTTGGGGACTAGGCCGGATCACCGCTCTTGAGGTAACATGCGCGCCCATAGGGGCCATGATCAATTGGCCCATCCGGGTAATGAAAAAAGAGAGCACCATGATACAGATTGGCAAGATGAACACCCTCACCGTTGTTGAACTCGAAGATCGCGGCGCCTGGCTTGCGGCCGATGAGTACGGTGAACTGCTGCTGCCCAAGCGTCAACTGCCGGAAGGGGTGAAAGAGGGGGATAGCGTGCAGGTCTTCCTCTATCTGGATGCCGATTGCGAGCCGGTGATCACCACCGACAAGCCATTTGCCATGGTGGACGAATTTGCCGGTCTGAAAGTGGTCAATGCCAACAAGATTGGTGCTTTCCTCGACTGGGGCATGAAAAAGGATCTGTTTGTGCCCAGCCGCGAGCAGAACAAGCCGATGCAGGTGGGCCACGTTTATCTGGTGCGTCTGCAACTGGATAACGAAGGGCGCATGGTCGGCACCAGCCGCATCGAGCGTTTCCTGACCCCGGCCGGCAGCAACTTCAAGGTCGGTGACGAAGTGACCGCACTGCCGGGAGAGCACTCGCCCCTTGGCATCAAAGTGATCGTCAACGGTCAGTATCCCGGCATGCTGTTCAAGAACGAGGTGTTTGGTCGGGTGATGACCGGTCGGCCGCAAACCGCCTGGGTCAAGCAGGTGCGCGAAGATGGCAAGCTCGATCTGACCCTGCAAAAACCGGGTCTGGCGCGGGTTGATGACGCCGGTGAACGCATTCTGAGCCGGATGAAAAAGCAGGGCGGGAGTCTGGCGGTGGGTGACAAGAGCGAACCCGAGCTCATCTACAAGCTGTTCAGCATGAGCAAGGGCACCTTCAAGAAGGCGATCGGCGGCCTCTACAAGCAGGGCAAGATCGTCATCGAAGATAACGCCATCACTCTGGTGGCCACAGAGACCGACTCGGCAGTGGATAGCGAATAAGATGCCGAGCCCCTGTGTTGGCCTCTGCAAGTCGAAAGATGGGCTTTGCCTTGGTTGTGGCCGCACCCTGACCGAGATCGGCCACTGGTCGGCTATGGATAGCAAGGCCCAGCTGGCGGTGATGGCCGAGCTGAATGGCTCGAAAAGCACCCACCGCTGCCCGGGTTGTGGCGAACCGGCCTATTGCGCCGTCTCTGCCGGTCAGACCATTGCGCAGTGCTGGTGCAGCCAGTTGCCGGCAATGCCGATGCAGGAGGCCAGCGCTTGCTGGTGCCGCCGCTGTCTGGCCAAGGCCATCGCGGCGCAGGATTAGCAGAGAACTGAATTAAGTGAAAATAGAAACAAGAAAGGCGCCGATGGCGCCTTTTTTATGCCTGCTGCTGACGATGCCAGCGCACATGCACTTGATCTTCCGTCAGCAGACGGGGCAGCAGGAAGGTGGCGAAGATCACCTCAAACTCATCCTGATGATCCAGCAAACCGACCCACACTTCGACCCAGCGCTCCATATCGACCGGCTCACCCAGCTCGGTCGACCAGTCGGCATTGGGCAGAGTCGCCTCCACGGCGCCACGCTGCTCAAACTCTAGGGTGATGTCGACAATTTGTTCGGGGGCCAGCATATCGGCGGCCTGCTCAAGAAACTGATCATAGGCCCATTCGACCAGCTGATCCGGGGTACGCTGTTCCATGAAATCACTCCAGATACATCGAGGTTCGCTACTGTAACAATTATTGGCTGTGGCGGCCAGACCAGTACGCCGGGCGTGGCTGGCCTGTCCAAGTTGCCGCTGGGGGAGTATGGTTAAGGCGCGGATCAGCTGGCAGGGAGTAAGGGGATGAAGCAGCGGGGACGGCGGCAACAGATCAAGCGACGGCGCGAGGCCTGGTGGTGGCACTATCTGCCGCTCCATCGCGAGACGGTAGGTGGCCATCTGGGCCCACCGGAGAAACCCGATGAGCCCTGAGGATCAGTCGGCCTGATGCACCCGATTGAGGGTGATTTGGCCCAGTTGCCCCATCTGGCGGCGGATCCAGACCGAGCGCTTCTGCACATAGGGTGAAGGGGGCTTGACCCGATAACGCCACGGATTGGGCAGGGCAGCGGCCAGCAGGGATGACTCGTAGCGGGTCAAGCGGCTGGCCGGTTTGCCAAAATAGGTGCGGGCGGCGGCTTCGGCGCCATAGATGCCGGGGCCGAACTCCACGATATTGAGATAGACCTCGAGAATGCGGGCCTTGTCCCAACCCAGCTCCATCAGCAGGGTAAACCAGGCCTCCAGCCCCTTGCGCAGGAAACTGCGATCACTCCACATAAAGAGGTTCTTGGCGGTCTGCTGGCTGAGGGTGCTGGCGCCGCGCACCCGTTCGCTGTGCTGGTTGTGCTTGAGTGCGGCGTTGATGGCATCCATGTCAAAGCCGTTGTGCTCGGCAAAGCGCTGATCCTCGGCGGCGATCACCGCCAGTTGCAGCTCTTTGGAGATGGACTCCAGATCTACCCATTCATGGCGCACCTGAGTGATTTTGGCGGGCGGAAACAGAGCCCGCTCGATACGCCAGCTCCACATCGGCGGATCGATAAAACGCAGCAAGGCGACCGAGCCGACCGAGCAGAGCAGCCCGGCCAGCGCGATCTTGCCTGTCCACATCAACACCCGGCGCCCAAGGGATGCAGATGGGCGCACGGGGGCCACGGCGTCAGGGCCAGACTCCCACTGATAGTGGCTGGGATCATCGGGATCCGGAATTATTGGGGCAGCCATTCGATGTGGCAGAACTTCTCGTCAACACGGCGGGAGAGCAGCATGCGGGCAAACAGGTGCTCATACTCTTGTTCTTCATTGCCAAGGCCGACCCAGATCTCGGCATAGTCGGTATCGCTCACCGCAAATCCCACGTCCGCTTCCCAGTCATCGGCCGGATCGGTTTCGGCCAGCAGGCCGCGGTCGTTGAACTCCTGATTGAAGCGGGCGATCTCCTGCTCCGGCAGGTTGTCAGAGGCCAGCTCCATAAAGAGTTCGAGGGCGGTATCGAGCAGTTCCTCGACGCTGTGCATTTCGTCATTCATAGACATAAGCGATCTGTTCCAGAAAAGAGAAAAAGGTGCCGCGCAGATCACTGCCTGCGGGGCGGCGCTATTCTAGCGGTCGGCAGACCCCTTGGCGAGATGAGGCGAGCCGCTGTGGCCTGTTTTTGTGCCAATAAAAAACCGGATCCAGTGACAGGATCCGGTCTTCATTGGGGGAAGGGGTCACGCATAGGGCGTCAGCTCATCCCTTCTTGTCATCGGCGAAGGTGATGTTGAGCTCCAGTACCGACAGCTCATCACTCTTCTGATCCAGTTGGACGGTTATCTTCTCCGGATCAATGTTGACGTATTTGCGGATCACATCGAGGATGTCCTGTTTGAGCTGGGGCAGGTAATCCGGCCCCCCTCTGGATGAACGCTCGTGAGCAACAATGATCTGCAACCGCTCTTTGGCCAGTTGTGCGGTGTTCTGTTTCTTGTTGGAACGAAAATAATCCAATAATGACATGTTTAACTCCCGAACAGTCGGCTAAAGAAGCCCTTCTTCTCTTCTTCCAGAAAACGAAATTCCTTGGCATCGCCCAGCAGGCGGGACACCGCATCTTCGTAGGCCTGACCGGCATCGGACTCCTTGTCCAGAATAACCGGTTCGCCGGAGTTGGAGGCGCGCAGCACCGCCTGGGACTCCGGGATCACCCCGAGCAGCGGGATGGCCAGGATCTCCTGCACATCCTGCACGCTCAGCATGTCGCCGCGGTTGACGCGGGTCGGGCAGTAGCGGGTCAGCAGCAGGTGCTCCTTGATGGGGTCTTCGCCACGCTCGGCGCGGCGAGACTTGGAGGCCAGGATGCCAAGGATGCGGTCGGAGTCACGCACGGAAGAGACTTCCGGGTTGGTGGTGACGATCGCCTCGTCGGCAAAATAGAGCGCCATCAGCGCACCCGCCTCGATCCCCGCCGGGGAGTCGCAGACGATGTAGTCAAACTTCATCTCCGCCAGTTGATCCAGGATCTTCTCGACCCCCTCACGGGTGAGGGCATCTTTGTCCCGGGTCTGGGAGGCGGGCAGGATAAACAGATTTTCCGAGCGTTTGTCCTTGATCAGCGCCTGATTGAGGTTTGCTTCCCCATTGATGACGTTGACGAAGTCATACACCACGCGCCGCTCGCAGCCCATGATGAGATCCAGGTTTCTCAGACCGATGTCAAAGTCAATGACCACTGTCTTGTGACCACGCTGGGCTAAGCCGGTGCTCAGGGCCGCACTGGTTGTGGTCTTGCCAACGCCACCTTTACCCGATGTAACGACTATGATTCGCGCCATTCTCGCTTCCTTGTAACTCTATTTGATACGGTCTATTCGGAGTTGTTCGTTGTCCAGCCGGACGTGTACCGGTTGCTGGATCAGGCCTGCCGGCAATGCATCGCTCAGCTGGAATGTGCCCGCGATGGAGAGCAGCTCGGCCTGTAATTGCTGGCAATAGATCCGGGCCTGGGTGTTGCCCCGGGCACCGGCAATGGCTCTGCCACGCAGGGTGCCATAAATATGAATGCTGTCATCGGCGAGCACTTCAGCTCCCGGACTGACGGACCCCAGCACCACCAGCGAGGTGCCGGCGGCGTAAATTTGCTGGCCGGAACGAACTGGTCCCACATGCACCTTGCTCGGGATCAAGGGGGCGGGTTCGGGTTCGGGAACCACCTCAGGGACGGCTGGCGCGGGGGCAGGCTCGGGTTCCGGTTCGCTCTTGCGACTCTTGCCCGAGGCCATCACGGCCAGTCCCACCGCCTTGGCGGCTGTCTTCATCTCTTCACTGCGCGCACCCGTGATGCCGACCAGCACAAACTCTTCGGACTCCACCAGCTCCTTGAGCTGTTCGAAATCGGGAATATGTTCCAGTCGGGAAACATTGATCACCAGCGGCGCACAATTAAAAAAGTAGGGTGCCTGGGCCACTTTTTCGGCCAACAACTGACGTATCCGCTCAGGCTCGCCATCGCTGATATGCAACACAGAAATAGTGAAGGTGGTCCCTTTCAATTCGTTATCGCGCTCAACCATGAATCTTCCCCGAGGCAGAGATGCTAATCCGTTATTGTTATTCAATTCCTGATGTTATAGTTTGCCCCCATCAGAGGCAATAAACTCGTCGGATTATATCAATTTCCATGTTGTGTGCAGTCTATAAAAGTCGCAAAAAAGCCGAGACCTACCTTTTTGTTGAAAAAAGAGAGGATTTCTCCCGCGTTCCCGCGCCACTGCTGAGCGCATTCGGGCGTCCCGAGCTGGTGTTGATGACCAAGCTGGATCCGGTCAAGCCCTTGGGCCTGGCTGATGTCGTCAAGGTGATGGCCGCGCTGACCAACCAGGGCTTCTACCTGCAGGTGCCACCGCCCCCCGAGAATTTGCTGGAGCAGCACAAGGCCAGCCTGAAAAAACCATCCTGAATATCCAGCCCCGTTGTGTGATCTGCCCAGCGGGGCTAATTCTTTGTGACTCTGCATGACGCATTCCGGCTCCGGAGAGGTAGCTTGCGATAATCCCGTGACAGGATCTGGCCAAATTAACCCCTCCCTTTGGTGATATTCACCTTTCGCTGTTTAAATAGAAAGTCAATCTGCTCCCAACACCATATCCTCAACCTTTGCTGGCGCTCACAAAAATAGCGAGTAGCGCGCACTCATATCCTCCATTTCAACGGCTATTGGCCCATTCATCGATTATTTTCAGCCTCTTCCTTGGGCGCTTTTTGGCCTCCACTGCGCGATACGTTTTACATCAAATAGGGCGTAAAGAGGGCGGTGATAACTGTGCTAAAACCAGTTTGAGGGATGCACTGTGGCCAAAATGATGAGCTAACCCCCTGTTTGTTTGCTTGATTTTTTGCCCTGATCACGAAAGTGCCACACAGATGGCAATCAGCGTGTAATTCGCAATGGTGAGCGGTAACCGCGTCTTGCCAAACAAGGGTATGACCAATGGTGAGGGGATTGAGCTGAGGGGCCTTCTCGATACTGATTAGTTGTGAAAACGTGACAGGGGCAAGATAGCGGGTAAAGGTTTCATGTCGGGGCGTAATGTCCCTTTCAATGCATTGAGAAGAGTTAATCAAGGTATGTAATTAGAGAGGTATGCAGACAAAGCAATCCGCATTGCGGTGGCGTAGCAGGGGTATATCAGCGACGCCCTACAGTGAAATGGTCGGTATGCCGGTATAAGTGCCCGGCATCCCATTCGGGCAATAAAAAAGGCGGGATATCCCGCCTTTGTTCAGATGAGGGTTAACCCCTATTTATTCGCAGGCAACCTGCATCACCTTGATGGCCAGACCGCCACGGGAGGTTTCACGGTACTTGGAGTCCATGTCCTTGCCGGTGATGTACATGGTCTCGATCACCTTGTCCAGAGAGACGCGCGGCTTGGAGGTACGACGCAGGGCCATACGGGAGGCGTTGACTGCCTTCATGGCTGCGATGGCGTTACGCTCGATGCAAGGCACCTGTACCTGACCGGCAACCGGATCACAGGTCAGACCCAGGTTGTGCTCCATGCCGATCTCGGCAGCTTCGCAGACGTGCTCCGGGCTACCGCCCATCAGCTCGGTCAGACCGGCAGCGGCCATGGAGCAGGAGACACCTACTTCACCCTGACAGCCCACTTCGGCGCCGGAGATGGAGGCGTTCATCTTGTAGAGGATGCCGACGGCACCGGCAGCCAGATAGAAGCGGGTGTATTCGTCGCGGCCAACCGGCTGGATGAACTTGTCGTAGTAGGCCAGTACGGCCGGGATGATACCGGCAGCGCCGTTGGTCGGGGCAGTAACCACGCGGCCACCGGCAGCGTTCTCTTCACTCACGGCCAGAGCGAACATGTTGACCCAGTCAACGATGTTCATCGGGTCGCTCGAGAGGTTCTCGTTGGTGTTGAGCTGACGGTAGAGCGGTGCGGCACGACGGGGTACGCGCAGCGGGCCGGAGAGAACGCCTTCGGTACGGCAGCCGCGCTCGATACCTTCGCGCATGGTGTTCCAGATCTTGCCGAACTTCTTGTAGATCTCTTCCGGGGTATTGAAGCACTTCTCGTTTTCCATCATCAGGGCAGAGATGGAGAGACCGGTCTGGCTGCAGTGGGCAACCAGTTCAGCGGCGCTCTTGAACGGGTAACGTACGGACATGTCGCCGCTGTCAGCCTTGCCGAAGTTCTCTTCGTCAACGATGAAACCGCCACCGATGGAGTAGTAGGTCTTGCTGTAGACCACTTCATCTTCGATCAGCGCAGTCAGCTTCATGCCGTTTTCGTGCAGCGGCAGGGCTTCGTCGTGGAATACCATGGCATCGCGCGGGAAGCTGACGGTGTGGCAGTGCAGGCCGATCGGCAGGCGCTCGGTCTGCTCAACACGGGAGATAAACTCGGGGATGGCATCGATATCGACATTTTCCGGCAGGTTGCCAGCCAGGCCCATGATGATGGCAGTGTCGGTATGGTGGCCTTTGCCGGTCCAGGAGAGGGAGCCGTAAACATCGACATTGATCCGGGTTACATCGCGGATCTTGCCGCCCGCGCGCAGCTCGTCAACAAACTGTTTGGCCGCTTTCATCGGACCAACAGTGTGGGAAGAAGAGGGGCCTACACCGATTTTGAAGATATCAAAAACGCTGATCATGTCACTATTACCTCAGGGTAGAAGGGGGCGGCATGCCCACTCACAGAAATTTGGGAGATCCATGGAACGCGCTTGTCAGCGCAGGTCACAGAACCAGATAACCGTAGTGTAACGGCTCCAGACCTAAAAAAAGTTGAAATAGATCTATTTTTGTTGAATCTGAGGCGCGAGTATAAAATTTATTTTTGTGCTTATCCATTTTGTTAAGCGTTTGCCCATAAAAATACCCGGCGATGCCGGGTATTTCGGAACCAAATGGAGTCATTTGCCGTTTTTTAACATTCGGTAATGTTAACGGCGAGGCCACCACGGGCCGTCTCCTTGTATTTGGTCTTCATGTCGTTGCCGGTCTCCCACATGGTCTTGATCACCTTGTCCAGTGACACCTTGTGCTCGCCGGTGCCGCGCAGGGCGAGGCGGGCGGCATTGATCGCCTTGACCGCCCCCATGGCGTTGCGCTCGATGCAGGGCACCTGCACCAGTCCGCCGATGGGATCGCAGGTGAGGCCGAGATTGTGCTCCATGCCTATTTCGGCGGCGTTCTCCACCATGGCCGGACTGCCACCCAGCAGTTCGGTCAGGGCGCCAGCCGCCATGGAGCAGGCGACTCCCACTTCCCCCTGACAGCCCACTTCGGCGCCGGAGAGGGAGGCGTTCTTTTTATATAAGATGCCGATGGCAGCCGCGGTGAGGAAGTAGCGGATCAGCGTCTCGTCATCCACCTTGTGCACGAAGCGATCGTAGTAGTGCAGCACGGCGGGGATGATGCCCGCAGCGCCATTGGTGGGGGCGGTGACCACCCGGCCACCGGCGGCGTTCTCTTCATTGACGGCCAGCGCAAAGAGATCGACCCACTCCATCACCATCAGCGGATCCTTGTTGAAGTTGGTCTCGCAACTGAGCTGGCGGAACAGCCCCGGGGCGCGGCGCCGAACCTTGAGGCCGCCCGGCAGCACCCCTTCGCTTTTGCAGCCTCGCTCGACGCAGCCCTGCATCGCCTGCCAGATCTTGCGCAGCCCCGCTTTTATCTGCTCATCGCTGCGAAATACCCGCTCATTGGCGAGGATAAGCCCCGAGATGGAGAGGCCGCTCTCCTGACAGTGGGCCAGCAGTTGGGCGCCGCTGTCGAACGGGTAGGGGACAGGATGTTCGGCATCAGACTTGGCGGCCTCTTCTTTGGCGGTAGCAAAGTGGCTCTCTTCAATGATGAAGCCGCCCCCGATGGAGTAGTAGGTCTGGCTGAAGCGCAGGTTTTCCTCTTTATCAAAGGCGCGCAGAGTCATGCCGTTGGTGTGGGCCGGCAAGGTTTTGCGGCGGTTGAAGATGATGGCACCGGTGCGGGGAAAATGGCTTGGTTGTTCGCCTGCCAGCGGCAGGTTCTGCTCCTTTTCCACTCGAGCCAGAATGGCGGGAATCGCATCGATATCGACCGATTCCGGTTCAAAGCCCGATAACCCCAGAATGATCGCCTTGCCGGTACCGTGCCCTTTGCCGGTCTGGCCCAGCGAGCCGTAACACTCCACTTCGACCCGCGTGACCTGTGGCAGATGGCCTTGCAGCTTGAGCTGCTGGACGAAGGCGTAAGAGGCACGCATGGGGCCGACGGTATGGGAAGAGGAGGGGCCAATTCCGATGGAAAACAGGTCAAACACGCTGATCATGACATCAATCCGGTGATGGTTTATGTCTGTTTATTCTAGGATTTTTGACGTGGATGGAAAGCGGGGATGTGCGGTGCTGTGACATGGACACAGATAATAGGGCTGGGGGGAACCAAGAAAGTTGAAGGGGCTGATCCCCTTCAACCGGCCTGATCAGTCGAGAAATTCGCACAGATAGGCAGTGGAAGTTTTCACTTCCAGTTTGAAGGAGGAGTGACCGGCCACCAGGAAGGATTCACCCTGGCTGTAGGTGTGCCACTCATCTTCATCAGCCAGCTGGATGGTGAGGGCGCCCTTGATCACCGTCATCCGCTCGGGGGCGGCGGTGTTGAACAGGTAGTCACCGGCGTTCATCACCCCGATGGTTGATTTCTCGCCTTTTTGTTCGAAACCGATGGATTTTACATTTCCGTCGAAATACTCGTTAACTTTCAGCATCTTTACATCCCTGTGTGTACGTTTGTGCAGCCAAACTAGCACAAACTTTTGCCAGTTGTCATGGGGGATGAGGTAAAAATCGCCGAGACCGCTTTGAATCTTCACTTTTTCGCAAACTTATTAATAGCCAAGGTTAATGATTTGCTGATTTAAAACAGCAATTAAATGTGAGATAACACGCGCAACCAGGGGAATGGGCAGCCGCTCATTCCCCTGTTTGGTTAATTGCACTGGGAAAAGTGTGAATTTTGCTACATAAAGGAACATATTGTGTTAACTAAAGGACTCATTAAAAACATCGGCTTCCAGGTTGTGGTCGCCATGGTACTGGGCGCAGTGGTCGGCGCGTTCATGGGTGAACAAGCCACCGTGTTTGCACCGCTCGGTACCCTGTTTATCCAGCTGATCAAGATGCTGGTGATCCCGCTGGTGGCGGTAGCCATCCTCTCCGGCGCCGCCAATCTGGGCGCCAGCCCCGCTGCGGGCAAGATCGGTGCGGCTACGCTGGCCTTCTTCCTCGTGACCTCAGCGTTGGCCGTGTTGCTGGCACTGGTGATGGGGCAGATCTTCAAACCGGGTGTCGGGGTCGATTTCGCTTCCGTCGCCTCCATGTTTGGTGGTGACTACGCCGATAAAGGGGCGTTGCCGGATGCAGTCGCCACCTTGCTTGGCATGATCCCCACCAACGTCTTCAACTCCCTCAACGAGGCTAACATCCTGCAGATCCTGGTGTTCTGCATGTTCCTCGGCATTGCGCTGGCCAAACAACCGCGCGAGCGGGCCAAGCCGCTGGTCGATGGGCTCAATACTCTGGTGGATGCCTTCGTCTGGA
The DNA here is from genome assembly GCF_001728955.1 of Aeromonas sp. DNP9. Taxonomy (NCBI): domain Bacteria; kingdom Pseudomonadati; phylum Pseudomonadota; class Gammaproteobacteria; order Aeromonadales; family Aeromonadaceae; genus Aeromonas; species Aeromonas sp. DNP9. Next base: position 83,534 of record NZ_LYSQ01000022.1, read on the forward strand.
TGATCAACAAGGTGATGATCATCGCACCACTCGGGGTGTTCGGTCTGATGGCGGAAGCCATCGGTACCTATGGCTTCGATGTGCTGACCTTGGTACTCAAGCTGTTCGTGGTCTATGTGGCTGCCATCCTTATCTTCGGCTTTGTGGTCTATCCGCTGCTGGTGATGATGTTCTCCAACACGCCGGTGATGAAGTACCTCTCTGCCATGAAGAAGCCGCAGATCGTGGCCTTCTCCACCGCCTCTTCCATGGCGACCCTGCCGGTCAATATGGAGACCTGCGAGCATGATCTGAAAGTGACCAACGCGACCGCCTCCTTCGTGTTGCCGCTGGGCGCCACCATCAACATGAGTGGCAACGCCATCTATTACGGTCTGGTCGCCATCTTCTTCGCGCAGGTTTACAACATCGATCTGAGCGTCGGTTCCTGGGCCGCCATCATTGTGACCTCCACTCTGGGGGCGATCGGTCAGGCCGGTGTGCCGGGCCCAAGCTTCCTGGTGGTTGCCGTGCTGCTGGCGGCCGGGATCCCCATTGAAGGGTTGCCGCTGCTGTTCGCGCTGGATCGTCTGTTCGACATGATCCGCACCTCCCTCAATATCACCGGCGATGCGGCCTGTGCTGTCATTGTTGACCGCTTCAGCCCGGAATATGACCCACAGCGCTGGAACAAGGCATAACTGCTTTGAGCTGGACTGAGATATAACAGCCCTAAGCTGACACTGTGTAACGCGAGCCCCTGCCATGATGGCGGGGGCTTTTTTATATCTGCCGGACAAGTATCAGAGCAAAGGTGTGCACAAGAGATTGCTGACAGATTTAGCTGTGTTGAATGGAGAGTACAGGAGGGGAAAACATCAGTTGTGGGCATGGGCCTTGTGACGGATGGCTGCCTGTGTGGCCGCCGGGGCAATGGGGTTGTCAAAGACTGGTAACAAAAAGGGGAGCCTCGCTCCCCTCGGATATGATTTGCTGCTGGTTCTACTCCATCAGGCCATATGGTTAAACCATCCTGGTTACACCCTTGTGGCGAAAGAAACAGCGTCAACGTGATGAAATCATATCTATGTTGACCATCTCGGCATTATTACTGAAAAGCGCCAGTTGGTGGCGATTAAACAGACATGGCAAAGAGGGTCAGTCCGGATTGATGCCTCTCTATCCGGCTCAGAACTGTGACAGTGAGGGCAGAGAGACAGCAACCAGGGTGAAAAACACCGTGAAAACGGCAGTAACGACAAACTCTTTCATTTTTCTCTCCCTAAGTTGTTGGTTGATGTAGTCAAGATACCATAACAAGGGGGTAAAACAAGGTGTAAATTGATAAAACAGCTTCTTTGTTTGTTAGGTTGGTTGAGATGGCTATTTTTGTCATATTGAGCTGATTTTATCACCTGCTCTGGTATGCCAGGCATTCAAGATTCTGTTTTTATGATTATTTCATTTAAATTCAATTAGTTAGTTAGCTGTTGGCTGGTTTGGCGAGGGGGTTTGTATGGGTCTCAAGTGGCGTTTTATAAGTTTTCACCCTCGTAATAGTGTCCTTAAAGCCATAAAAAGTGTGCAATACCATGATTTGACGATTCCTGACGGAGATAGCCCATCCAAAAGAAGTCAATGGAGACAATCTGGTTGCCAGCCCTTGTCGCACCATCACTTTATCAGTCCAGAGTCTCCGCATTTTTACAGCAAAACACTGGGGGCATAGGGAGGAGAGTCGTGCATCGGGGGGATACAGAGTGGCAGCTGGCTGTTTTATCATCGCCAATTTCCCCGTCGGCCTCGGAGTCGACATGGCCGCAGCAAGAGTGAGGTGGGCAATAGGCCAGAGGCGTATTCTCTGGCTGGGCTGGGCTGGGCTGGGCTGGGCGCAAGTAGCGATCCGCGTGGCCGGTGCATCTGCGTGAGTCATGTGAGTGCAATACGAGAACTGCGCCGGAGCATGGTTGGGGAAGATATCTGAATCCCTTCTGCAAGATTGAGATATAAAAAGCGGCGTATGACGAGGAGGCTGAACAAGCTCGTTTCAGGGTTGACAGAGCACAGGTCAACGCAATCCGGTTCGCAGTGATAAAACATCCACGACAATACCGGAACTCTGTTCGTAGGCTGAATCCGGTTGCTGTGAGGAGAGGAAGGCTAGTGATCAGTCAGATGGCGCAAGGGTTGGAATCAGGCAACCCGTATGGTGAGGAGCAAACAGCGTGCCGATGCACCAGTTTGCTTGAGATATAAAAAAACCCTCCGATGGAGGGTTTTTGTCATCAACAGCCGGTTAAAAGCCGCGAGGCTTAGAACAGGGTGGTGGAGAGGTTGTAAAGCTCCTGATCGAACGGACGCTTCATGTTCTCGATGCAGTCGATGATGTCGTGGTGTACCAGCTCGTTGCGCTGGATACCGACGCAGCGACCACCGTGACCAGCCAGCAGCTGCTCAACGGCGTAAGCCCCCATACGGCTGGACATGATGCGGTCACGGGCAGTCGGGGCACCGCCACGCTGGATGTGGCCCAGGATGGTGGCGCGGGTTTCACGACCGGTCAGGGCTTCGATGTCCTTGGCCAGGGCGTTCACGTCGGTAACGTGCTCGCAGATGGTGATGATGGCGTGCTTCTTGCCTTTGGCTTCGCCTTCCTTGATCTGCTTGAGCAGCTTCTCTTTGTCGAAAGCCACTTCCGGTACGATCACATATTCGGCACCACCGGCAACGGCGGCGGACATGGCCAGATCGCCACAGTGGCGGCCCATGATCTCGACCACGGAGATACGGTGGTGGGAGCTGCAGGTGTCGCGCAGACGGTCGATGGCGTCAACCACCACGTTCAGAGCTGTATCAAAACCGATGGTGAAGTCGGTACCGGCGATGTCGTTGTCGATGGTGCCCGGCAGGCCGATGCAGGGGAAACCCTCTTCGGTCAGCTTCTTGGCACCCATGTAGGAGCCGTCACCACCGATGACGACTAGCGCATCGATACCGTGCTTTTTCAGGTTTTCGATCGCTTCGGCGCGCACTGCGGGGTCTTTGAAGGCAGGGAAACGGGCGGAGCCGAGGAAAGTACCACCACGGTTCACCACGTCGGAGACGCTGTGACGCTCCAGCTTGACGATACGATCCTGGTGCAGACCAAGGTAGCCATCATAAATACCGTAAACTTCCAGGCCATGATGCAAACCGGCGCGAACCACGGCGCGAATGGCTGCGTTCATACCGGGTGCGTCGCCACCACTGGTCAAAACACCAATACGTTTGATTTGTTTGGTCATGAGTGCCTCTGGATCTGAGTTGTCAAATACGAATGTTTAAATAGACAAGCCACTTTTACTATATCGGCTTTCATATGGGATGCGGGGGCCACCATAGGAAAAGCGATACAAGAGAGGGGACAAGCCCCTCTCTTTGCCGTAATCAGCGATTACTTGGCTGCGCCAGCGATGATCTGGGAGAAGTCGTCCACTTTCAGGGACGCACCACCGACCAGGCCACCGTCGATGTCCGGCTGACCGAACAGGTCGGCTGCAGTGGCGCCAGTGACGGAACCGCCGTACAGGATCTGTACTTTGGCAGCAACGGCGGCATCAAAACCGGCCAGGTACTGACGGATGTGAGCGTGAACGGACTGAGCGATCTCCGGAGTGGCAGTCTTGCCAGTACCGATGGCCCATACCGGCTCGTAAGCGATAACGGCGTTGTTGAAGGAGGCGATGCCGCAACGGTCGATAACAGCTTTCAGCTGGGTCTCAACCACGTTCTTGGTCACGCCGGCTTCGAACTGCTCCAGAGTTTCACCGATGCACAGAACCGGCACCAGGCCGCCTTTCTGGATCGCTTCGTACTTGGCTGCAACCACGTCGTCGGTCTCTGCGTGCAGGGTACGACGCTCGCTGTGGCCGACCAGAGAGTAGGTGCAACCAAAGGCTTTCAGCATGGAGGGGGCGTTTTCGCCGGTGAAGGCACCAGACTCGTGAACGTCAGCGTTCTGGGCACCGTAGGCAATCTTGCTGCCAGCGGTCAGTTGCTCAACCAGACCCAAAAAGATAACCGGCGGGCAGACGGCGACTTGCACAGAAGGATGAGCGGCAGCAGCCGGGGTCAGTCCTTTGATCAGAGCTTCTACAGAAGCTTTGGTGCCGTTCAGTTTCCAGTTACCCATTACCAGGTGCTGTCTCATCTTGTATATCTCCTAGGCATTTGATTGCGCGACATTATATGAATTGAACCGAGCCCAAGATAGCTGACCCGGCGGCAAATGACGTAATTTTTTTTCGCTTTCCTGATCCAAATCAGGAATGAAACGCTTGATCGCTCATTCGTTAACCTGCCCCCGCAAGCGAGCCCACCATACTCCAATCCATTCGTGGATGGCAGCTTCGGAATACATCAGATAACGCCCTTTGGGTAAATAACTGTAGAGCGGCTGGGGTACCTGGCTCTGCTTGGCGGTGTAATCGGTGGGGGCCGGCACGGCATTGAGTCCCTGACCCTGATAGAGGGCCATGGCGCGTGGCAGGTGGGTGGCAGAACTGACCAGCGCCACCTCTTTTCCTTTCAGATGGCGGCTGATACTGACCGCCTCATCATGAGTGTCTTTGTTGTTTTCAAACAACGTCATCCGCGAACGGGGAATGCCGAGGCTCTCTGCCATCCGGGCATTGACCTCGGCATTGGAGAGGGTATCCCCCGACACATAGCCGGAGAAAACAAGTTCGGCGTCGGGATAGGCCTGGGCAAGGCGAACCCCTTCGAGAGTGCGGGCCAGGGCTATATTGTTCTGCCAACTGCGCATCGGCACCGCCGGGTCGCTGACATGACCATTGCCGAGCACCACGATGGCGTCGATGTTGGGATGCTGACTCACCTCGAACGGCGGGTAGGTCTGCTCCAGCCCGCGGGCCAGTTCATAGCTCACCGGCCGCATCCCCATCAGGGCCACAATGAGCAGCGAGAGGGTGGCCAGCAGCTTGCCGGTTTTCTGAAATCGGGTGAACCAGAGCAGCAGCAGGGCGACCAGCAGCAGGGAGAGGGAGAAGGGGAGCGGCATCAACAGCTGACCCAGCCACTTTTTGAGCACAAACACGGCAGACACTTCCTTGAGTTTTCAGCAAATTCGGGATGTGACAGAATACCTCTCTTTTTTGGGATGGCCACAACCCTGTGGCGCTAATGTTGAGTTTCTCCTTGAAGCACGATCAGAGTTTTGACGGGCGCGCAGACAAGTTCGCTCGCAACATTTACGACTCCACCAAGGGGCGCATCCGCACCACCATTGTCTGGAGCGACATCGAAGCCTGCCTGGCCCGCCTTGGCAACCGACCGCTGCGCATCCTCGATGCGGGGGGCGGGTTTGGCTATTTCGCCCAGAAGCTGGCGGCCATGGGGCATCAGGTGGAGCTGTGTGATCTGTCAGCAGAAATGCTGGAACTGGCACGCAGCCAGATCGCCGAGAAGGGGCTGGAAGACAAAATCCGTCTCATCCATTGCCCCATTCAGGATCTGAAGCAACACGTGACCGGGACCTTTGATCTGGTGCTCTGCCATGCGGTGCTGGAGTGGCTCGCCGAGCCGCGCCAGACCTTGCTGGGTCTGTTCCCTTTCGTCAATGCCGGGGGCATACTGTCGCTGCTTTTCTACAACCGTCATGGTTTGCTGTTCCAGAGCCTGGTGGTGGGCAATTTTGACTATGTGCGCCTTGGTCTTCGCAAGAAGCGTCAGACTGCGCTTACGCCCACCAATCCCCAGCTGCCGGAGCAGGTCTATGACTGGATTGGTCGCGGGGGGCTGCGCATCATCGGCAAGACCGGAGTGCGGGTCATCCACGACTATATGCGTCACAAGCAGGATCAGGTGGAGAAGTTCGACGATCTGCTGGCCATGGAGCAGCAATATTGCCGTCAGGAGCCTTTTGTCGCCCTCGGTCGCTATATCCATGTGATGGCCCAGAAGCCGGCCAGCTGATTGCTCGCGGTTCACGTCGATGTGAACCATGTTTTCGATGCTACCGGATGTAGCCGCGCGCACGATTTTGCGCCCAATACAACAACGAGATGACAACATCATGATGAGTACATCCCGTACCCTGCCAGAGCGTTCTTTGCCGGAGCTAGTAGGGTGGGTCAGGCAGGAGGGGTTGGCGTTGAGCCTGCCGACCGACCGGCTGGCCTTTCTGATTGCAATCAAGACCCTGTCCGAAGATGAGTCGGACCTGTCGGAAGCGGCGCTGCACGACGCTTTTGGCTATGTCAGCAGCGCCTTCGGCCAAATGGACGAGACCCTCACAGGTCGCGCCAACAACGCCATCAACGATCTCATTCGCCAGCAGCTGCTGTCGCGCTTCAACACCGACATGGTGGCGGGGGAGAGCCTCTACCGCCTGTCACGCCTGGGTGTGAGCATCGTCGACTTCTTTATGGATCAGCGTCAGGTTGACTCCATCAAGCTCTCCATTCTGCTCGAACACCTGGCTGCCGAGCTCGACACCGCCCGCAAGGCGGCGCTCGAGACCAACACCCGCGAGCAGTGGGATGCCGAGGTACTGCCGCGCCTCACCTTCTCGCTGGAAGAGACGCTGGGGCGCATCGATCTCACCCAGCGCGCCATGGATGAGCAGCAGAATCAGGTCAAAAGCGAAATCGCGGCCCTGCTGACCCAGAACTGGGTCGATGCCATTCACAGCTGCGAAAAGCTGCTGCACGAGACTGGCCAGACCCTGCGCGAGCTGCAGGATACCCTGGACGCTGCCGGCCACCGCTTGCAGGCGGGGCTGCTCAACATTCAGGAAGCGGCGCAGGGGCGCGACGATCTGTTCCACGTCGAGGAGTTGACTCACGCCTTGCAGGGGCGTCTTGACGTCATCACCAGCTGGGGTCAGCAGTGCATCGAGCTCTGGTCCCGCTACGACAGGCACGTCCACAAATTTATCCGCAACGCCATCGACATGGACAAGAACCGCGCCTTCAGCCAGCGGCTGCGCGAGTCCATTCGCAATTTCGAGCAGCACAACTGGCAGCTGCGGGTGGCCGAAGAGCCCCGTCTGCTGGAGCTGCGCGACGAAACCATCGCCATCCACGACGAGGAGGTGACCGGTGAGGTGCCCCTCGAGATGGAGTACGTCGAGATGGTGGATATCAACCAGGAGCTGGCCGAGCGCATAGAGCGCTATCTGGCCCGCTACCCCGAGCAGGGCCAGCAGCTGGATCTGGCCGATGTGCTGCGGGAATATCTGCTGGACTACCCGGCTCATGCCCACTTCGATGTGGCGCGTCTTCTGATCGACCAGGCCGTGCGCCTGGGCCATGCCAGCGGCGAGCGCGAACTGCATCGCCAACCCGCATGGAAACCCATTAACCAAGCTGGATCCAAGGTTCAGGCCTATGTCATTGATCAATTCTGAGTTTCCCTTGCCGCTGCGCCTCGCAGAGGCGATTGCCAACCCCTTGTTTCCGCGCATCGACACCGCCTTGCGCTCCGGTCGTCACATCAGTGCCGACGAGTTCGAGCAGCACTCGGCGCTGGTCGAATATCACAGCGAGCTGGAGATCTTCTACGGCCGTTATCAGGTGGAGCTGATCAAGGCGCCGGAAGGCTTCTTTTACCTGCGCCCGCGCCCGAGCTCCGACATCGGCACCACTGTGCTCTCCGAGCTCGATATGCTGGTGGGCAAGGTGCTCTGCTACCTCTACCTGAGCCCGGATCGTCTGGCTTCGGAAGGGGTATTTGCCATGGCCGAGCTGCAGGAGGAGGTGCTGAGCCTCGCCGACGAGAAGCAGCTGCTGCGGATGGTCAACAGCCGCTCCGGCGGTACCGATCTCGACAAGAAGAAGCTGCTCGAAAAGATCCGTACCTCCATGCGTCGCCTGCGCCGCCTTGGCATGATCACCGCCCTTGGCAACGGGGATAAATTCCGGGTCAACGAATCGGTATTCCGTTTCGCCGCCGACGTGCGCTCCGATGAAGATCCGCGTGCCGTTCAGCTGCGGATGATCCAGGAGGGTGAAGCCATCTTCCACGACGACGAAATGCCGAGCAGCGACTCGCTCTTTGATGACATCGAGGCGGATCTCGATGAAGAACAACTGGATCTGGAGGTATAACCGGTGCGAGGCAAGTTCAAATCCCTGACCATGGTCAACTGGAACGGCTTCTTTGCCCGGACCTTCGATCTCGACCAGCTGGTCACCACCCTTTCCGGCGGCAACGGCGCGGGCAAGTCCACCACCATGGCGGCCTTTATCGCGGCGCTCATCCCCGACCAGTCACTACTCCATTTCCGCAATACCACGGAAGCGGGATCGAGCAGCGCCTCCCGTGACAAGGGGCTCTACGGCAAGCTGCAGCGCGGCCACTGCTATTCCCTGCTGGAAGTGATGAACAGCCGCGAACAGCGGATCTGGATCGGCGTGCACCTCGAGCAGGTGGCCAACCGTGACAACAAGGTCAACATCACTCCGTTCGCGCTGGTGGATGTGCCGGAGAATTTGGCACCGACCGATCTGCTGCTGGAGAAGCTCGATGGCGGCAAGGGGCGGGTACGCGCCTTTACCGATCTGAAAGGGGCGGCCGCCGAGCTGGGGGCGCTGAAAGTCGCCAAGTTCAATACGGTGACCGACTATCACAACTTTATGTTCGAGTTCGGCATCACCCCGAAGAAGCTGCGTGACCAGAAGGATCGCGGCAAGTTCTATCGCCTGATCGAAGCCTCCCTCTACGGCGGCATCTCCTCGTCCATCAGCCGTTCCCTGCGCGAGTACCTGCTGCCGGAGAACTCCGGGGTGCGCAAGGCGTTTGCAGACATGGAGGCGGCCATCTATGAAAACCGCCGCACCCTGGAGGCCATCAAGGAGACCCAGGGTCAGCGGGATCTGTTCAAGAACCTGATCACCGAGACCACCCACTATGTGGCCGCCGACTATGTGCGCAACGCCGCCGAGAAGAGCCGCCTCTCCGAGCTGGCCCTCAAGGCGCGCCAGGAGCTGGCCGACAAGCGCCGCATTCTGGCCGAAGAGAAGCAGCGCGCCATCTATCTGGCCGACGAGGTGGAGCAGCTCACCAACCGCGAAAAACTGCTGACCGACGAGCTGGAGTCTGCCTCCGAGCATCTGGCCAAGGTGATCGCGGCTGTCAGCTTGCAGAAGAAGATCGAGATGTACCGCGCCGATCTGGCGGATCTCTCTGACAAACTCGAACAGCAGCAGGCGGTGGTGGAGGAGATCCACGGCCAGTTGCTGGAAGTGGAAGAGCGCAAGGAGCTGGCACAGGCAGAAGTAGACAGCCTCAAGACCCAGCTGGCCGACTATCAGCAGGCGCTCGATATCCAGCAGACCCGCGCCATCCAGTACCGTCAGGCGGTGCAGGCCCTCGATGCTGCCCGCGAGCAGTGCGAGCTGCCGGGGCTGACCGCCGAACAGGCGAGCGACACCCTGCATCAGTTCCGCGCAGCCGAGCAGAGCCTCACCAGCCGAGTGCTGGGGGCCGAACAGCAATTGGCGCTGGCCAAGGCGGCGGTGGCTGAGCACGAAGCGGCGCTGGCGCTGCTGCTCAGCATTGCTCCGGAGACAGTGCGCGAGGCAGCCTGGCCCACCGCGCAGGCGCTGCTCAAGCGTCACATCGAAGACAAGGCCCGTATTGCCCAGGGGCAGGGGCTGCGCGCCGCGCTGGCTCGCCTCGAGAAAGAGAGCGAAAGCCAGAAGAGTCTCTTCAAGCTGCGTGACGAGCTGCAGCAGGCCTCTGGCCAGCTGATCGCCAGCAGCGATGAGCTGGAGATCTTCCTCGAAGCCCAGCGCACCCGTCAGGAGGAGCTCGCCGAGCAGCAGGCGGAGGTTAACCAACGCCGCGCCAGCCTCGAGCATCAGGGCACCCAGCTCGGTCGCGATATCAGCGATCTCACCAAGCTGGCGCCGCGCTGGCTCAAATCCTTCGAAAAGCTCGAGCAGCTGCGTGAACAGAGCGGTCTGCCGCTGACTACCGCCGAAGAGCTTTCGGCCGGCATGCAAACCGTGCTCGACAAGGAGCGCGAGTTCGAGCAGGAGAGCAACCGCATCGCGGCGCAGAAACAGGCGCTGGAGCTGCAAATTCGCAACCTGCAGCTGGGGGCTGGCGAGGCGGATCCCCGTCTTGCCCGCATTGCCGAGCAGGTGGGGGGCGTGCTGCTCTCCGATGTCTATGACGACATCTCCATCGACGATGCCCCTTACTACTCGGCGCTCTACGGCCCGGCTCGCAGCGCTTTGGTGGTGCTTGACCTTGAGGGTGCCATCGAGCGACTGAAAAAGCTGGAAGATTGCCCGGAAGATATCTACCTGATTCAGGGCAACCCCGACTCCTTTGATGAGGATCTGGTGGAAGCGGACGAGCTGGGAGACGCCGTGCTGGTGCGCACCAGCAAGCGTCAGGTGCGCTTCTCCCGCTACCCCGAGCTGCCGCTGTTTGGTCGCGCCGCCCGGGAAAAACGGATCGAGCAGCTCGACCTTGAGCGCGAAGGGCTCATCGAGGGTTACGCCAAGGCCGCCTTCGAGCAGCAGAAGTACCACCGTCTCTACGGTCACTTCCGTGATTTTATCGGCCAGCATCTGGATATTGCCTTCCGTCCCGACCCCGAAGCCGAAGTGCAGGCCAAACAGACCGAACTGCGCGCGCTGCAAGGGGCCATCGGCGAGTGCGACAAGCAGCTGGCTGAAGCCAAAGCGGCCGCCGCCCAGTTGACCCGCCATATCCAGCTGGTGCAGGGGATGCTGCCGTTTGCCCACCTGTTTGCCGAAGCCGATTTGGCGGCTCGCCTCGAGGCGGCTCACGCCGATGTGGAAGCGCTGAAACAGGCCGAAGCCTTTATCGCCAAACACGGCAAGTCGCTGGAAAAACTGGAAACCATGGTGCAGGTGCTGCGTCAGGATCCGCAGGATCTTGCGGCGCTGCAGGCAGCTTACGATGAGGTGAGCGACCTGCTGGCCGAGCAGAAGCGCCGTTGCTACGCCCTCGATCAGCTGGTGGCCCGTCTGCCGCACTTTGCCTATCAGGATGCGCAAGATCTGCTGGGCAAAGCCTCCGAGATGAGCGAGCGACTCAAAGAGAAGCTGAAAGCGGCCGAGCTGGCGGCCCGCACCGCTGGCGAGCAGCACAAGCAGATTGCCCAGCGCCATACCGAGGCGTTGCAGCTGCGCACCGCGCTTAACTCCAGCGTCGAGGCCAAGCGCCAGACCCTGACCGAGTTCGAGCAGGAGCTGGCGGCCATGGGCCTGACCCTCTCTGACGATATGGAAGAGAAGGCGCGTGCCCACAAGAAAGAGATCGAAGAGCTGCTGATCCGCACCCGTTCCCGTCGCACCAGCGCCGAGGCCCAGTTGCAGGTCACCAAGCGCGAGATTGAATCCCTCGGTGGCCGTCTCAAGCTGGAAGGCAAGGATTATTACAGCGCCCGTAAATCTCTGGTGGGTCACAAGGCGAGCTGGTCGCGGGTGGTGCGACTGGCGCGGGAGACCGACGTCGAGAAGCGCCTCAACAAGCGCGAGCTGGCGTACCTTGACAGCGACGAGCTGCGCTCCATGTCGGACAAGGCCCTCGGCGCCCTGCGGGTGGCGGTGGCCCACGACGAAGCTCTGCGCGATGCGCTGCGACTATCCGAGGGCAACCGCAGCACCGAGCAGAAGGTCGCCTTCTACGTGCAGGTCTACCGCTACCTTAAAGATCGCATTCGCAACGACATCATCCGCTCCGATGATCCGGTGGAAGCGATCGAGGAGATGGAGATCGAGCTGGCCCGTCTGGCTGACGAGCTCAAGCAGCGGGAAACCCACCTGTCGCTCTCCTCTCACGAGGTGGCGGCCAAGATCACCAACATCATCCGCCGCGAGCAGAACCGCATCCGCGTGCTCAACCAGGGCTTGCAGAACATCGCCTTTGGTCTGGTGCGCGGGGTGCGCCTCAACGTCAATATCCGCGAGGCCCACACCCGTCTGCTGACGGCGCTGGCCGATCAAACCGCCATGCACAACGATCTGTTCGCCGACAAGGAGCTCAGCTTCTCCGAGGCGATGGCCAAGCTGTTCCAGCGCCTGAACCCGCAGATCGAGCAGGGGGATCGCAGCTATCAGGTGATGGGCGACGTGCTGCTCGACTATCGCAACTATCTGGAGCTGGAGATCGAGGTGCAGCGCGGGGCCGATGGCTGGCTGCGGGCCGAGAGCGGCGCGCTCTCCACCGGTGAGGCGATCGGTACCGGTCAGGCCATCCTGCTGATGGTGCTGATCAGCTGGGAGGAGGAGTCCCGCCGTCTGCGCGGCAAGGATATCGCCCCCTGCCGCCTGTTGTTCCTCGACGAAGCGGCCCGTCTGGATGGCAAATCCATTGCCACCCTGTTCGAGCTGTGCGAGCGGCAGGATATGCAGCTGCTTATCGCCGCGCCCGAGAATATCAGCCCCGAGAAGGGCACCACTTACAAGCTCATCCGCAAGGTGCAGGGCAAGCACGAGCACGTGCATGTGGTGGGTCTGCGCGGCTTCGGCTTTGCCGACGACAAGCTGATTGCCTGAGAAGTCTCTGGCCCATCCCGACACGGGATGACCGGTAAATAGGTAAAAGGGAGGCATTTGCCTCCCTTTTTACATGGAAGATATGGCAAAGTAGCCGCACCGTCGCTGCTGCCTGACAACAAGGCGAGTAACATGGTGAGTGCCTTGGCGCTATGGCAATGTGAGAGCTCCCGCCTGAAAGTGTGTCGCCAGCGTCACCGGCCGCATCGAAGAAGAAAAATTGCGCATAGCGAAAAGAAGAAGAGAGGAGAGGGGCAAGGTGCAATATATCCAGAAAGGGCTGCTGTTATCTCTTTGCCTGCTGCTGGCGGCCTGTAGCAGCCGTTATGACGAGAGCCACGGCGGCAGCTGGCGAGGCTATAGCGAGACCGGTTATGCCAGCTATTATGCCGACCGCTATCACGGTAAAAAGACCGCCAGCGGCGAGCTCTATCGCAACAATCTCAATAGCGCCGCCCATATGGAATTGCCCTTTGGTTCCATGGTGCGGGTGACCAACCTCGCCAACGGCAAGAGCGTAGTGGTCAAGGTCAATGATCGTGGCGCCTTTAAAAGCGGGCGTATTATCGACCTTTCCAAATCCGCCTTCGGCTCCATCGCCAATATTCGCGAAGGTGTTATCAAGGTAAAGGTTGAGGTGTTGTGACCACTTACGATGTCGCAGAGTCTGGTGGAATATGGTGGGCTCTGCAGATCGTAATGTCCTTGCAGCAGATAGCGGCTGGAAACATACACAGGGATGAATAAAGCATGGCTATGGACATTTTCGCGTTTCGCAAACAATGGCGCATGACGAAGGCGTGCATTCAAGCCACCTGGTTCTGGCGTGTGTTCGGCGTCCGTGCCATGCAAAAGGGATGGACCAAGTTTCTGGTGGCGGTAGCCATCATGGCGGGCTTCTGGAGCGTGTTTTTTTACGTTGAATTGCTTAACCCCATCCTGCCGCTGGAACAGTTGACGAAAAATGAGGGAGTGCTTGTGCAGGTTTATAAGCCCCTCCGTACTGCACATGACTCCGCGATCAGGATCCTGACGGACTCGGGAGAGGAAATAGCCTATCGAGGTAGTATCTATAACAAAGCAGCGTTGCTTGCCGCAAAAGGAAAACGGGTCACGGTCTGGAGTCAGCCTTATTACAGATTTTGGTGGCCCTTTTATTTCGAACAGGCGTGGCAGGTGCAGGAAGGTGAGCAGGTCTTGATAAGTTATGAAAATACGTACAAAGGCCTACTGCGTTATAGGCCAAGCGACGAATGGCTGGCCAAGCACTTGTTGATACTGACCATCCTCTCCTTAGCTATTGTGGCTCTGGCTTGCCACAAGGGGGCGACAGCAGAGTAATCGTCATATTTAAATAGTTCATCGCCAGTTATGGGGAAATGATCTCTATGAATCACAAAATGCCGGGTGACTTTATCCAGCTTTACAGGTAACCAGAGGGCGGTGCAGTTTTATAAGCACCTTGGTTACAAGGTGGTGGAGGGGGATCAGGATTTTATCTCGTTGTCCCGTTCATTGGTATGAACACGATGTTTAATGGAGGAGCGGATGGCCATTCTGGATATTTTGACGGCCCCTGATATCAGATTGAAAATTAAATCAGTTCAAGTTGATGATATTAATGCCGTGCAGAGTTTGATTGATGACATGTTGGAGACCCTGTATGCGACGGAAAACGGGATTGGTTTAGCCGCGACTCAAGTCGGGCGCAAAGAGGCGATCGTTATTATCGATTTGTCCGAGAGCAGGGATCAGCCGCTGGTTTTGATTAATCCACAACTGATAAGCGGTACTGACAAGGTGCGTGGACAAGAGGGCTGTCTCTCCGTGCCGGATTACTACGCGGATGTCGAGCGTTACAGCTCGGTGGTGGTATCTGCACTGGATCGAAAAGGTAATCCGATCACCATCGAGAGTAGCGATTTTTTGGCCATTGTCATGCAGCATGAAATTGATCATCTGGATGGCAACTTGTTCATTGATTACCTGTCACCGCTCAAGCGGCAGATGGCACTCAAACGCGTTAAAAAATCTCTGAAGTCCGCCAGCTAATGTCTGCGGATAGTGGCTGGCCGTTTTAGTTATGTGGAGAGCAGGCAGAATGAAAGTGGCAAGATGGAATGTCAGGGCACTGTTTAGCCGCAATAGCAATGAGGTGCGGGGATGTTATGGGCTGAAGGTTCTGCTGTTGCTGGGAACATTGTGGGTCGCACTCCCCGTATCAGCCGACGAAGAGCCGCTGCCGGCCGAATATCGCCCCTTTGTGCAGCTGTTGGTCGATGCGGCAGAAGCCCGGGATCATCAGGCCCTTGCCAACCAGATGAAGTACCCCTTCAAGCAGGAGTATCCCATTCCCGCCATCAAAACCCCGGCGGAGATGCTGACCCGTTTTGACGAGGTGTTTGATGACGCCATATTAAAAAGCATCGCTACCTCCCAGGTCGGGCAGGATTGGCAGACCATGGGCTGGCGCGGCATCATGCTGGGCAGTGGCGAGGTCTGGATGGATTTTGATGGTAAGGTGATCGGTATCAATCATCAGACGGCGCAGGCCGCCAAATTGAAAGCCGAGCTTATCGCCAGGCAGAAGAGAGATCTGCATCCCAGTGTGCGGGAGTACAAGAGCCCCGAGCTGATGTGGCAGACCGAGAAATTTACCATCCGCATCGACGAGTTGGACGATGGCCACTATCGCTACGCCTCCTGGGCCAGGGGCAAGACGCTCGCCGACAAGCCGGATCTGGTGCTGAAAAATGGCACTGTCAGGGTGGAGGGGACGGGGGGCAATCATACTTATCTCTTCACGAGCGGCCCCTATCGCTACGAGTGCGTTGTCACCGTATTGGGTGAGCGAGGCGTGCCACCGGGTGAGCTGGTGGTCTATAAAGACGACGTCGAGATAGTGCACCAACCGGTGATCAAGGTGCTGTGACAGCAAATCCACATAAAGAGAGATCTAAGAGCGGCCAGGTACCGCTCTTTTGCTTTCGAAAATAGAGAGATGAGCTGCGCTAGCTTTGCGGCACCCTGACCCCTTTATCGAGATAGAGGCTGCTGTAGTGGGCGCGGTGGGTGACCAACATCACCTGATGGCGGCTGCCGTCGGAGAGGATAATAAAATCCCCCGCCTGAGCGGGGCTCTGCAAGGTGATCGCCTGCTCGGGGGCGGTCAGGCGATCGACATCTTCCTTGAAGGTGAGGGTGTAAGAGTACATATGGCGCTCCACTGCTGGCTCATATCAAACACTGCCTCCAAGGCTAGTTGTTACGAGCACCGCATGCGGCGCCCGATTGGCGCTGTTAGACCAAATATCAGCGATGAGAACGTGCGTGGTTTCAGCCGAGTTGTTCTGCTGAGGTGCGCTTGAGGCGTTTACATCAAGGCCATTGGTATCAAAACGATGGTAAAGGGGCGAAAGGGGGATGAAAAAACCGCCAGTTGGCGGTTTCTCTTATGCGATGGTGCCTACTTCAGGGCCTTCTTCAGCTTCTTGATCTTGCCTTCATGCTTGGCAATCTTCTCAAGGCGTGCGGCGATCTTCTTCTTGATCTCTTTCTTGCTTGCTTTAGCCATCGTTGGCGCTCCTTTGCAGTGGTGACACACGAGGTGTCAGTGTGGGTCTCTTCCTTCGACGTCCCAGAGTGCCACATGGCCACCCTGTAAACCAGCACTCCGTCGCTTTAATAGCCAGCTCGCTATGGCAGCAAGGGGCTGAGCCAGCGCAGTAGTTGCTGGCCAACCTGCGGGCTGGCGAGCAGGGCCATATGGCTGGTGCGATAGACAATCAGGGTATGGGCGGGAATAAAGGCCAGCTGATGGCGCGCTTCGTTGTGCTGACCGAGGGCGCTGCGTAGCGGCACCAGTCCATCGCCAATCAGCCGATCAGCCAGCAGGCTGCGCTTGGCGGCAGTGGTCGCGGCGATGGCATAGCAGTTGACGCCACTGGGCAAGGGGAGTGGGACGCGGGGATCGCGCAAGGGCGCGGCGGGGTCGGGTTGGGCCACTTCATTGACCACCTTGCCGTGGCGTAGATCCCTGATTCCTGCACTGCGCAGCCGTGCTAGCCTGACGAAGGGTTCGCTGTAGGCTGTGGCGGGCAGCAACTGCTCCAGCCAGTGTCCGGCGTGTTCGAGCGGCGCGCCGTGGTGTGGCGTGCCAATAAAGATCATACTGGCAAGGTGCACAGGCCAGGTGAGCCCGGCCACGCCGGCATGGTGGCAGGCGCTACGGGCAACCAGCCCCCCCATGCTGTAGCCCATTATCGTTATCTCTTTGAGCTCTCCCGGCCAGTGGGCGAGCAGTTGCTCCAGCAGCAGGGCCAGCGTCTGTCCGTTTTGTGCAATGGGTAAGCCCGAGTTGTAGCGCAGGTAAAGAGGCTGATAGCCAAGCGCGGCGGCAAGCTGCTCCCCGTGATTGACCGGTTTGCCTTGATGCTCGGTCTGCCACTGCAGATCGTTCATGCAGAGACCATGGACCATCAACAGTACCCGTCCCTCGCGGGGTAGATCCTTTGGCATCGCTTGCCAATCGAGGGGCTTGCCCTGATAGCGCAGGGTCATGGGGGTAGCGAGAGCATTATGGTGTTCGACCAGCTTGTCCCCCAACACGCCGTTGAGCGTGGCGATCAGGGCCGCGCGTTTCGGGGTTTCGGGGATCTGGTGGGGTGGCGGTGTGGCTGGCAGGCGGCTGAGCAGATGGTTAATGCCGCTGCTTAGGTTGTTGGCGGTGCCATGTACCCCCTTGTAGACCAGCCCGGTGATCCCGGCTGTTTTTCCCTCATCCCGTCCCTTGAGCCCCATACCGCTCAGTACCGCCTGATGCACTGCTTCGGTGATCTCTACCGCGGCGGGAAGCGCCAGGGTCAGCAGGTGCGCCAGCTCGCGGATATCCGAAAGATGCCAGGAAGAGGATGGCGAGGGGTCGGTGGCGTCGGTCATGGCAAGCCCTTGTGAAAGCCGGTGTCGCGTTGTCGTGCCGCGAAGAGCGCAGCGTATCTCTATATCAAACCAGCTTGCGCCCTTTGTGGCGGGTTTACCAGTAACGAGCCATGCATGGCGGGGCTGATAAGAACTGCTTGCGAAGCCGGTCACGGTAATGGCAGGGAAAATCATCTCTACTTCGTCATATGAAGCCACATGGAGAGGTGAGAATGTCGCTGTTTGATGAGGTGCGGGTACAGGATTTGTGTGCACGGTTGCTCGATAGCCAGACCGGAAAGGGCTGCTCCCTTGAGAGCAGGCATGGTCGCGAGTTGAAGGAGCTGTTGCAGGCGGTGGGCGGAGTCGAGTCAGTTGGGCGCAGTGCCCGTCATATATTGACCGAGGCTGGGCGGACTTATCTGGCTGGACAGCTGGCGCAGGTAGTCCCCCCCGAACCGGACAAGGGTGAGCTGCTGCAACGTCTGGGCGTGAGTTTACCTGCACGGCTAAATCAGGCCTGCTTTCATGCACTCTGGCATGGAGACAGCAAGCATCCGCGATCAGCATCCCTTGCAGCGCCAAAGCTTGCGAACTTGTCGCTCACGCAAGATGAGGTGATCCGCATACGCACCCTCGAACCGCTCTCGCTGGTCGATCGGCAGGGTCAGCAGCACGATATGACGGTAATGATGGCGCTGCTGGGGGAGTTGGCGTTGCCGGAGCGGGCATTGGCAACGCTGGCGGCCATCGGCTGGCAAGGGGATCGCGTTATTACGGTGGAGAACAAGGGGGCCTTTGTCGACTACCCGCTGCAACCCGGGCAGCTGCTGCTCTTTGCCCCCGGTCGCAATACCTCCCTGGCCAAACGGCTGATCCCGCTGTTGCCTGCGGGCGTGCAGTGGGCCCATTTTGGCGATCTCGATCAACGGGGTATCGATATTGCCATCGAGCTGGCGCGTGAACTAAATCGACCGGCCATGCTCTGGCTTCCCTGTGAGTTGAAACCTTATCTGGAACACTATGCCCGCCCTGTTCGCACCTTTGCAACGGACAGTGGCAAGGTGCCCTGGCGTGTGATGCAGCAGGCTGATCAGGCCGATGGTCATGGCACGCCAGCAGGCGTTCCCTGGCTCGATGAACTGGTAACGAATGGAGCTTGGCTGGAACAGGAGGTGTTGATCCTGGCTGCGCACTGGCAGTGCTGGCCGTTGGCCATCGCGGACAGTTGAACGCAAAAGGGGCATTATCATAATGATAACCGCCAGACCGGTTATATCATTTAAGCCCCTGAAACTGACCTTTGATGATAATTCTCACCAACGCAGGGATATTGCCTCTGATTATTATCACTCGGCTATTTTATGGCTTGGCTGATCCGCTCACCTTTTTATGGAATAAATCGCTGAAATAGCCGCCGCTTTTGTGCTCTGCATCACACACTTTCGCCATTTATTAATATCTTCCTACATTTTTGTAGTTTGGCACGCTTATTGATTGCCTCATATCGACGCTAACCGATGAGCTCACCCACAACCGGGATGCTGGTGACATCGTGAGTGAAAGGGGAGCTATCCATATCTCATCCAATGATTGGGGCGAACGATGAAAGCAGTTAACGAATTAATCAAAGAGATCAGAGCACTCAAATCCAACCTGCATGAAAAAGATTTTCTGCTGACCTGGGAGCAAACGCCTCAGGAGCTGGAGCTGGTATTGAAACTGGCCGAATCCCTCAAGACCCTGCGTGCCGAAAATATTGCTACCAAACTGTTTAACAGCGGGCTCGGTATCTCGGTTTTCCGCGATAACTCCACCCGAACCCGCTTCTCTTATGCCTCTGCGCTGAACCTGCTCGGTCTGGCCCAGCAGGATCTGGATGAGGGCAAATCACAGATCGCTCACGGTGAAACCGTCCGTGAAACCGCCAACATGATCTCCTTCTGTGCCGATGCTATCGGTATCCGCGATGACATGTATCTGGGCGCTGGTAACGCCTATATGCGCGAAGTGGGCGCCGCACTGGATGAAGGGTTCGAGAAGGGGGTGCTGCCCCAGCGTCCGGCGCTGGTCAACCTGCAGTGCGACATTGATCACCCGACCCAGTCCATGGCTGATCTGGCTTGGTTGCAGGAGCACTTCGGCAGTCTGGAGAGCCTCAAGGGCAAGAAGATTGCGATGACCTGGGCTTACTCCCCGAGCTACGGCAAGCCGCTCTCCGTGCCGCAGGGCATCATCGGCCTGATGACCCGTTTCGGTATGGACGTGACCCTGGCCCACCCGGAAGGCTATGACCTGATCCCTGACGTGATCGAAGTGGCCAAGGAGAATGCCAAGGCCTCCGGCGGCAGCTTCCGTCAGGTCACCTCCATGGAAGAAGCGTTCAAGGATGCGGATATCGTCTATCCCAAGTCCTGGGCCCCCTACAAGGTGATGGAGCAGCGCACCGAGTTGCTGCGTGCCAATGACCACGCCGGCCTGAAAGATCTGGAGAAACATTGCCTTGAGCAGAACGCCAAGCACAAGGATTGGCACTGCACTGAGGAGATGATGAAGCTGACCAAGGGGGGCGAAGCGCTCTATATGCACTGCCTGCCCGCCGATATTTCCGGTGTCTCCTGCAAGGAAGGGGAAGTAACCGAAGGGGTATTCGAGAAATACCGTATCGCCACTTACAAAGAGGCGAGCTGGAAGCCCTATATTATCGCCGCCATGATCATGGCCCGTAAATTCTCCGCCCCGGCAGAAACCCTGGAAAATCTGATTAAAGAGGCGCAAAAGCGGGTGAAATAAATAACGGCAGGGCAGGGTGAATATTCATCCTGCCCACACTGTCGAACCCATTATTTTGAGTTTTCTCTCCGTGGTATCTGAATAACGGATCTCCCGGCGAGGCAGCTCTTTGTCAGGTAACGCCTAGTGAGGTAAGCATGTCCCAATTTTCTTTGATGATGGATATTGCCGATAACCGCTTTTTTACCGCCGAGCCATCTCCGCTGTTTTCTCGCGCCGAAGCACAAAAGGCTCGCGCTTTTCATAAAAAACTGGCCGGTTATGAACCGACCCCATTGTGCGACCTGAAAGCTCTGGCCGCCTATATCGGGGTGAAAAATATATTGGTCAAGGACGAGTCAAAGCGCTTTGGCCTCAATGCCTTCAAGATGCTGGGTGGCGTTTATGCCATCGCCAACCTGCTCTGTGAAAAATATGGGGTGGCCATCGAGGATTTCTCCTTCGATCTCATCAAACGCACCATCAAGGAGCCGATGACTTTCGCCACCACCACAGATGGCAATCACGGTCGCGGCGTTGCCTGGGCCGCCAAGCAGGTGGGCCAGCATGCGGTGGTCTACATGCCCAAGGGCTCGGCTCAGGAGCGGGTTGACCACATCCTCAACCTCGGTGCCGAGTGCATCGTCACCGACATGAACTACGACGACACCGTGCGCCTGACCATGAAGATGGCCGAAGAGCGCGGTTGGCACATAGTGCAGGACACAGCCTGGGAGGGGTACACCAAGATCCCGACCTGGATCATGCAGGGTTACTCCACCCTGGCCGACGAAGCGGTCGAGCAGATGCAGGATATGGGCATCAAGCAGCCGACCCACGTGCTGCTGCAGGCCGGGGTAGGGGCGCTGGCGGGCGGGGTGCTCGGCTATCTGGTGGACTGCTTCGGGGCGAAAAACCTGCACAGCATAGTCGTCGAGCCAGATCAGGCCGACTGCATCTACCGCTCCGGCGTGGCGGGGGAGATGGTCAACGTGGGGGGCGACATGCGCACCATCATGGCCGGTCTCGCCTGTGGCGAACCCAATCCGCTCGGCTGGCCGCTGCTCAGAAGTTGCACCACCCAGTTCATCTCCTGCCATGACAAGGTGTCGGCACTGGGTATGCGGGTGCTCGGCAACCCTCTTGGCAATGATCCCCGCATCATCTCCGGTGAGTCCGGCTCGGTCGGTACCGGCGTGCTGGCGGCGGTGCGTCACCACCCGGATCGCGCGGCACTGATGGAACGTCTGGGGCTGGATAGCAACTCGGTCGTGCTCATCATCAACACCGAAGGGGACACCGATGTGACCCACTACCGGGAAGTGGTGTGGGAAGGCAAACATCCTGCCTGCGATTAACCCCGGCTGCGAGTAACTCCCTGCGAGAGCAGAGAGATGAATTGAAGAACTGATCGCGCCTCGCCAACGGGGCGCGGTAACGGGCACAGGGCGCTGCCGATGAACAGGTCGCGCACTCTCAGTTGTTATGGAGAATCACAATGAGCAAGCAAATTCCGTTTGAAATGGTGTCGGAGAAGGCCTACCAGTACAAGGCCGAGATGAGTCAGTTCCTGCGCGACATGATCGCCATCCCGAGCGAGAGCTGCGATGAAGAGCGCGTTGTGCTGCGCATCAAGCAGGAGATGGAGAAGGTTGGCTTTGACAAGGTTGAGATTGACCCCATGGGTAACGTGCTGGGCTATATCGGCCACGGCCCGCACCTGATCGCCATGGATGCCCACATCGATACCGTGGGCGTCGGCAACATGGCCAACTGGAAGTTCGACCCCTATGAGGGGATGGAAGATCACGAGATCATCGGTGGCCGCGGCGCATCTGACCAAGAAGGGGGCATGGCCTCCATGGTCTATGCGGGCAAGATCATCAAGGATCTGGGACTGGAAGATCAGTACACCCTGCTGGTGACCGGTACCGTACAGGAGGAGGACTGCGATGGCCTCTGCTGGCAGTACATCATCGAGCAGAGCAAGATCCGCCCCGAGTTTGTGGTCAGTACCGAACCCACCGACTGCCAGATCTACCGTGGCCAGCGTGGCCGCATGGAGATCCGCATCGATGTGCAGGGGGTCAGTTGCCACGGCTCCGCACCGGAGCGCGGTGACAACGCCATCTTCAAGATGGGCCCGATCCTAGGCGAATTGCAGGAGCTGAGCCATAACCTCGGCAACGACGACTTCCTCGGCAAGGGTACCCTGACCGTCTCCGAGATCTTCTTCACTTCGCCAAGCCGCTGCGCCGTGGCAGACAGCTGCGCCGTCTCCATCGACCGCCGCCTCACCTGGGGTGAAACCTGGCAAGGGGCGCTCGACGAGATCCGCGCGCTGCCTGCGGTGCAAGCTGCCGGTGCCGAGGTCTCCATGTACCAGTACGATCGTCCGGCCTACACCGGTCTGGTTTATCCGACCGAGTGCTACTTCCCGACCTGGAAGGTGGAGGAGGATCACATCACCGTCAAAACCCTCTCCAAGGCTTATCGCGAGCTGTTCAACAAGGAGCCGGTGGTAGACAAATGGACCTTCTCTACCAACGGGGTCTCCATCATGGGTCGCCACGGTATTCCGGTCATCGGTTTTGGCCCGGGTAAAGAGCCGGAGGCCCACGCACCGAACGAGAAGACCTGGAAAGAGCATCTGGTCAAGTGCGCCGCCATGTACGCCGTGATCCCCATGCTCTATCTGGCCGAGCTGGACAAGTAAGGGGGCTGCCGGGCGGTGACTCTCATCATCGCCCGGCTGTTGCAAGTGCCCCGTCTCCATTGAGGCGGGGCTTTGCTGTTTGAAGTGATGTTCGAGGTGGTGGAAATGAAACGGCTGATCAAAAACGGTGTGCTGGTCGATGCGCAGGGGGAATATCGTCAGGATCTGCTGATCGAGAACGGGGTGATCCGCGCGCGCGCCGCCGCTATCCAGCCCGATGGCGAGACCGAGGTGATCGATGCCAGCGGCTGTTATGTGATGCCGGGTGGCATCGACGTCCATACCCACTTCAACATCGATGTCGGCATTGCCCGCAGTTGCGATGACTTTTTCAGTGGTACCCGTGCTGCCGCCTGTGGTGGCACCACCACCATCGTCGATCACATGGGATTTGGCCCGGCTGGGTGTAACCTGCATCACCAGCTGGCCCGCTATCACGACTATGCCGCCGATCAGGCGGTGATCGACTACAGCTTTCACGGCGTTGTCCAGCATGTGGATGACGCCATCCTCCACGAGATGGCCGCCATGGTGCAGGAGGAGGGGATCAGCAGCTTCAAGCTCTATCTCACCTACCAGTACAAGCTCGGAGATCACGATGTGTTGCGCGCGCTGGCCCGCCTCAAGGAGGTGGGGGCGCTCGCCACCGTCCATCCCGAGAACGATGCCGCCATCGCGGCGCGCCGGGCTGCCCTATTGGCCGCAGGCCATCACGAGCCCTGGTATCACCCGCAAAGCCGCCCACTGGAGTGCGAAGCCGAGGCGGTGGCCCGGATGATCAATCTGGCGGGGCTCGCTGGCAATGCACCACTCTATATCGTCCACCTTTCAAACGGACTGGGGCTGGAGTATCTGAAATTGGCGCGCCGTCAGGGCCAACCGGTCTGGGTGGAGACCTGCCCGCAATATCTGCTGCTCGATGAACAGTGTTATTACAAGGAGAACGGGGTCGACTACCTGCTGAGTCCGCCGCTGCGCTCGCGCCGCGAGCAGGACAAGCTGTGGGTCGGCATCGCAGCTGGCGATATCGACACCGTCGCGACTGATCACTGCAACTTCTCCCACGCCCAGCGCATGACCCTCTCGGGCGGCGATTTCAGCCGCTGCCCCAACGGCTTGCCCGGGGTCGAAAACCGGATGCTGCTGCTGTTTGCCCACGGGGTATTGGGCGGGCGCATCTCGCCGTCGCGCTTCGTGGCACTCACCAGCGCCAACCCGGCGCGCCTGTTTGGCCTCTGGCCGCGCAAGGGCAACCTGCAAGCGGGGTCTGACGCTGATCTGGTGCTGATGGATCCCCGTGGTGACACCCTGATTTCTCACCCACTGCTGCATGACAACGGCGACTACAGCCCCTACGAGGGAATGCGCTGCCCTGGCCAGATCAGAATGACCCTGAGCCGCGGCGAGATAGTCGCCCGCGACGGCGAGTTTCTGGGGCGGCGTGGTCATGGCCGGTTTTTGGCCAGAGCGCCCTTTGATCCGGCCTTGGCGCCGGAGCTGCACTCGCCTTGCCCCGCGGCTGCAGGCTGACAATCCGTTCGAAACACGCAGAGCAGCAAGCTTATGTGAACAACGAAAGGTGGGCCGGTATCGCGCCGGCTTGTCCCATCACTGGAGATAACAAGATGAAACAGAGAATCGTACTGGCCCTTGGTGGCAACGCGCTGGGCAACAACCTGCCCGAGCAGATGAAGGCGGTGCAGAGCACGGCAGGCACCATTGCCGACCTGATCGCTCAGGGGCATGAAGTGGTGGTGACCCACGGCAACGGCCCGCAGGTAGGGATGATCCAGCAGGCGTTCGAGGTGGCGGCCCGCCACGACCCTAAAGCGCCCCATCTGCCCATGTCGGTCTGCGTGGCCCTGAGTCAGGGTTATATCGGTTATGACCTGCAAAACGCTCTGCGCGAGGCCTTGCTGGCGCGTGGTATTCACAAGCCGGTCGCTACCCTGGTGACCCAGGTTGAGGTGGATAAAAACGATCCCGCCTTCCTCGACCCAAGCAAACCCATCGGCGGTTTCTTCAGCAAGGAGGAGGCCGAAGCATTGATGGCCAGGGGCGAGCGGCTTAAAGAGGATGCCGGCCGTGGCTATCGCCGGGTGGTGGCATCTCCCAAACCCGTCGATATCATCGAGAAAGAGACCGTCTCAGCGATGCTGGCCGCCGGTCAGGTGGTGATCACCGTCGGTGGCGGCGGCATCCCGGTGCTGCGCGAGGGCAATCACCTGCGCGGAGCCAGCGCGGTGATCGACAAGGATTGGGCCAGTGCCAAGCTGGCGGAGCTCATTGACGCCGACATGCTGATCATCCTTACCGCAGTAGAGAAAGTCGCCATCAACTTCGGCAAGCCCGATGTGCAGTGGCTCGATCAGCTGAGCGTCGCCGATGCCAACAGCTTTATTGCACAGGGGCAGTTTGCCAAGGGTTCCATGCTGCCCAAGGTGGAGGCGGCGCTCTCGTTCGCTACCTCCATGCCGGGGCGCAAATCCCTGATCACCTTGCTGGAGAAGGCCGCCGACGGCATTGCCGGCAAGACGGGAACCCTTATCAGCCGCTAGGCGTTCCAGCTCGGGTTGAGTGTGATTGCGGGGGCCGTCGGCCCCCTTGTTCATTTTGGGGCAGTCATGGTCAGCGGACGATGAGCGGCGTAAGATGGCCGCCTTCAAGCGCGGGCAAGACGCCGAGAGCAGACCAGGCGCAATGAGTGACAAGAGGTGAGTAGCAAACAAATGAGCGGAAAGATCAATATGGCGGCGCTGGTGGGATTGCTCCTGCTCACCGCCATCTGGAGTTACAGCTGGATCGTGATGAAGCAGGTGATGCTTTACGCGGGGGCCTTCGAGTTCACCGCCCTGCGCTGCCTGTGCGGATCTCTGGTTCTGCTGCTGGTATTGGCCCTGCGCGGGCGCCGTTATCTTAAACCCACCCCGTTTCGCTATACCCTCGCCATCGCCCTGTTCCAGACCTGCGGCATGGTGGGGTTGGCTCAGTGGGCGCTGATCAGCGGCGGGGCGGGCAAGGTGGCTATTCTGAGCTACACCATGCCGTTCTGGGTGGTGATCTTCGCAGCGCTCTTTCTCGGCGAGCGGATGCGCAAGCTCCACTATCTGGCGGTCGGGGTGGCCGCCTGCGGGCTGCTGCTGGTGATCGAGCCCTGGCAGCTGCACCTCGATTCGATGAAGAGTGCGCTGCTGGGGATTGCTTCCGGCATCTGCTGGGGGATCAGCGCCATCATCGCCAAGCGGATGTATGCCCGCCATCCTTCAGTGGATCTGATGTCCCTCACCACCTGGCAGATGATCTACGCCACCATGGTGATGGCCGTGGTGGCGGCGCTGGTGCCGGAGCGACCCATCGACTGGCAGCCTTATGTGTTTGGTGCGCTCGCCTATAGCGCCATCTTCGCCACGGCGCTGGCCTGGAGCCTCTGGTTGTTCGTACTGAAAAAGCTGCCTGCCGGGATCGCCAGCCTCAGCACCCTGGCGGTGCCGGTGAGCGGCGTGCTGCTCTCCTGGTGGCTGCTGGGCGAAAATCCGGGGCCGGTGGAGGGGAGCGGCATTGCCCTTATCGTGCTGGCGCTTATCGTCATCAGCCGCAAGGGCAAGCGCTCTGTGGTGTCGGTGGCGGGGGAGACCCGCGTCAAGCACGGCTGAGTCGATTGTCGGCAACGAAATAAAAAGGGCCCGCCATCATGGCGGGCCCTTTGTGTTGGCAC